>JAFSRL010000142.1 GCA_017446125.1 Lachnospiraceae bacterium | reverse complement strand
GACGGTTCTAAATGTCACCATGGGAAGCTGGTGACATTTAGAACCGTCCCCATTGTCATCTTTGGCTCACGAAAAAAGGAGGCGCCGTAGCGCCTCCTTCGAAAGTTTCGTTGATTTACGGTTCCGGGTCCGTATTCCCTGAGGGTTCAGACGGGTCCGGGTCCGTGTTTCCCGCAGGTTCCGGGTCCGTGCTTCCTGCCGGTGCCGCCGGATCTGCCGGGGTTGCCGGATTATTTGCAGCCGGTGCCGGTGCCGCCGGGTCTGCTGCGCCCGCCGGGTCCGCAGGATTTGTTGCACCTGCAGGATCAGCAGGGTCTGTTGCACCCGCAGGATCAGCAGGGTCTGTTGTCGCTGCAGGATCCGCAGGGTCCGTGGGATCTGTCGTCGCTGCCGGGTCCGCAGGATCAGCAGGGTCTGTCGTCGCCGGGTCCGCAGGATCCGCAGGATCGTTCGTCGCCGCCGGGTCTGCAGGGTCCGCAGGATCGCCGGGCTCGGGATCCACCGGTCCGATGTAATTCATATCATCGTCTAAGAGCGCCCGGAATTCCTCCGGCATCTCAGTGCCGCCGCTGACGCGGTGCGTGCGGTCGTAGGTCACGGTCTGTGTGTTGCCCGCGGAATCAACCACCTCCACCTCGAAGTGCATCACGACCGGTGTCTGGTTAAACAGGTTCTCCTTTGTCCATTCAAATCTTGCAATGCCCGTCGCCGGGTCATACGTCGCGTAGTAGTGCTTGCCCCAGATTGTCATGCGCAGCTTCGTCGCGTCCTTCACCTCGCCCTCAATCTTGTACTCGATGAAGCAGTTCGCACTTGTAATGTCAGAAGCCGCGATAGCAAACTTAATCTCCGGCGTCGTCACGGGATCTTGTGTGGCCTGCGTGCCGCCCTGTGCCGGGTCGGGTGTCGCCGGAACGCGTACTGCCTCCGGAATCGCAAACGCGTCCTCGCGGTATTCCTGCGTCACATTGCCCTCTTCGTCCTTCTTATTCACGATGACCGCAAGCGTAAACTCCTCCGCGCCCGCGATTAAGGTCTTGTCCACCCTGAAGTACAATACGCCGTTCGCGTCCATGCCGGGCAGAACGTTCAACATCGTTCCGTTGACAAACACGCCGGCCGCGGCGACCTCCTCAAACTTGCCCTGAACGTCGTAGATGATATAAACGAAATCGCCCATATCGCGGACTTCGCTTAACTTGATTTCCAACGGAATTTCCACCGGATCGGGATTGACCGGGTCCGTTGTGGGATCCGGATCCGCCGCGCGTTCCTCGCCGCCGTTACCGCCATCACCGGAACCACCGCCGTTTCCGTTATCACCCGTGCTGCCGCTTCCGCCATCACCTGCGTCAGCATTTCCGGCGTTCGCCGAAGGCGCCTGTCCCGCATCGTCATCCGATGCGTCCTCCGGATTCTGCGTGTCCCCGAATGCCGCGACAACGATATCCTTCGCGATATCCGCACGCGCGACAAGAATGCCGTCCGCGTCGTTCTCCCCTGCGGCAGCATTCACATCATTCACACGATTGACACCCAAAACACCGGCCTCAGGATCCACCCCTGACGCACGGATTGTGAGTGCCGCGTTATTCCGTTCGGTTCCGGCCACCGCGCCCGCCTGTTGCTCCTCATCGACAGACGTTCCAATCATCGCAAGCGCAATTTCCTGCGCCGTTTCGGTCCTTCCTGCGTCCGCGGGTTCCGTGAATGCCCTAAGCCCGCTTGTTACGGCGACGTACGGTTCCACGATTGTGTTCGCGTACACCCCGTTGACAACCAGAACGACCGACATCACAGCCACAAGACCGCAAGCCGGCAGAACTCTTCTGATCACCTTTCTTAATTTCCCCGTAATTGCATATACTACTTCTAACATTTTCTATTATACACCTAAAATAAGATGAAAAAAGTTAAAATTCTGTAAACTTTAAACAATTTAGCACCAACCCCTGCGGCGGTGCCGTGGGCCCTGCTGCCCTGCGATCCTTCGCCTCTAACATGGTCTTGACGTCCTCCGGATTCCGCGCGCCCGTTCCCACCTGGATGAGCGTTCCGGCAATAATCCGGACCATATTGTAGAGGAAGCCGTTGCCCGTGATTTCAAGAATGATTTCTGAAATGTCGTCCGACTCCTCATCTACAAAGATTTTATCGGATAATTCACTCTTTTTCATTAGAATTTTCTCAATTTTTCGTACATGATTTTCCGCCTGCGTCGCGACGGAGCAAAACGAGGTGAAATCGTGCTCACCCTCGAGAAACAGCGCGCCCTCCTGCATCCTGTCCACATCCAGCTTCATGGGCACACGGTGCACATAGCGCATGCGCGTCGGAATGTCGAACGGTGCGTTCAAAATGTGATACCGGTAGGTTTTCAGGCAGGGTACGTGTCTGGGATGAAAGTCTTTATCGACCGCCCGCGAGGAAATAATGCGAACATCATGCGGCAGCAGCGGGTTGAGCGCAAAGCACATCTTCTCCGGCGGGATGGGGGATTCCGTGTCAAAGACCGCGACGTTGCCCAAAGCATGCACGCCCGCGTCTGTCCGGCTTGCGCCAATGACACACACCTCCTCCCCGGTGAGCGCGTGAATTGCGTGGTTGACAAGCCCCTCGATGGTGGGCTTCGGGGAGGTCTTCTGCAGGGCGAAGCCGGAGTAGTCCGTCCCGTCGTACGCGATGGTCAGTAAAACCCGCCTCTTTTGCGCCATTACAGCATCCCTCCGACGGGCACGAAGCGGGAAAGAATCATCACCGCAAGATACAGCGCAAGCAGAAGATACGCGAGAGCGTCACGCTTTTCGTAGGCAAGCGGGTGCATCTTTGTGCGTCCTTCGCCGCCGTGGTAGCACCGTGCCTCCATCGCCATCGCGAGGTCGCCCGCCCGGCGGAACGCCGAAATGAACAGCGGCACCAGCAACGGTACCATCGCACGTGCCTTGTCGATGATGCCGCCGGTGTCAAACCTTGCGCCGCGCGCGATTTGCGCCTTCATGATCTTGTCCGTTTCCTCCAAAAGGATGGGGATGAAACGCAGGGCAATCGCCATCATCATCGCGATTTCGTGGACCGGCACATGCAATACCTTCAAGGGTCCCATCAGTTTTTCCAGACCGTCCGTTAGGTTGTTGGGTGTTGTGGTGAGCGTCATGAGGGAGGAGCCGATAACCAGAAACACAAGCCTGATCCCCATCATGAGTGCAAGCCGTATGCCCTCCTTCGTGACGGAAAGCCGCCACAGGTGAAAGACCTCTTCGCCCGGCGTCAGGAGCAGATTGAACAGCATCGTGATGATGAGCAGCATGAAAATCGCCTTCATGCCGCGGATGATAAACTGAAAAGGCACATGGGAAAGCTTGATCATGACAGCGAGAAACACCGCCGCAACGCCGTATCCCAGCGGGCTGTTCGCGATAAAAAGCGACGCGATAAACACAAGCGTCCCCACGATTTTCACCCTGGGGTCCAAGCGGTGCAACACCGAGTCCGTTTGATAATATTGTCCCAGCGTTATCTCCCGTAACAAGCTAAAATCTCCTCCACCGCTTCCTCCACGGTCGTCACATCCGTGCGCACCTTGATTCCCGCACGTGCCAAGTCCCGCATGATGTAGGTCACCTCCGGCACCGCCAAATGCACCGCCTCAAGCTCCTCCACATGTGTAAAAACCTCCTGCGGCGCAGCGTCGTAAAGCACCTCGCCCTTGTTCATCACGATGATGCGCTCCACGTAATCCGCGACGTCCTCCATGCTGTGCGACACCAAAACAATCGTGTTGTGCAGCTCCTTGTGAAGCTGCGCGATCATGTTCAAAATGTCCTCGCGTCCTTTTGGGTCAAGGCCCGCCGTGGGTTCGTCAAGCACTAAGACCTTGGGCTGCATCGCAAGCACGCCCGCAATCGCGACGCGGCGTTTTTCGCCGCCGGACAAATCAAAGGGCGACTGGTAGAAGTACTCCTCCTTGAGCCCCACCTGCTTCAAAGCCTGAAAGGCGCGCAGCTCCGCGTCCTTCTTGCTAAGTCCCAAATTTTTGGGGCCGAAGCACACGTCCTGAAACACGTCCGTTTCAAAGAGCTGGTGCTCCGGATACTGGAACACAAGCCCCACGCTCGCCCGCAGGTTTTTCAAATCAAAATCGTCGTCACTGATGTCCGCCCCGTCAAAATAAACGGCGCCTGCCGAAGGCTTTAAGAGCCCGTTCAAGAGCTGCACCAGCGTCGACTTACCGCTCCCCGTGTGCCCGATGAGCCCGATGAACTCCCCGTCCTGCAGCTGCAGGTTCACGTCCTTCAACGCGTGCCGCTCGAAGGCGGTGTCTTTGTCGTAGATGTAATTTACATGGTCAAGTATGATGCTCATATCAATTCCTGTCAGGTGACAGTAGGGACTGTCCCACATCTGTCACCGCCTCAACCTTTACCTTCCCCTTGGGGTGGTATTTCCTCAACCTTTACCTTCCCCTTGAGGGGAAGGTGCCCCGAAGGGGCGGATGAGGTGTTTTTCGTCACCTCTTTTGGTGACAGTGGGGACTGTCCCTATCTGTCACCTCCTCAAACACTCCACCAATTCCTCCCGCGTCAATATCCCCTCCGGCAGCGCCACACCGCGCTTGCGCAATTCATGCGCTAAAAGCGTCACCTGCGGCACCGCAAGCCTGAGGTCCTGCAGCTCCTCCACGCGCGAGAAAATCTCCTTCGGCTTGCCCTGCATCACGATTTTTCCCTTGTCCATGACGAAGACTCTGTCCGCATGAATGACCTCTTCCATGTAGTGCGTGATGAGGATGATCGTGATGCCCTCGACCTCGTTTAGAGCTCTCGCCGCGCGGATGACCTCCGCACGTCCTCTGGGGTCTAACATCGCCGTGGGCTCGTCCATGATGATGCACTTGGGGTGCATTGCCAGAACGCCCGCGATGGAGACGCGCTGCTTCTGCCCGCCGGAAAGCCGGTTGGGCGAGGATTTGCGGTACTCCGTCATGTTCACGGTTTGCAGGGATTCGTCGACGCGCGCCCAGATTTCTTCCGTGGGGATGCCCATGTTTTCCGGACCGAAGCCCACGTCCTCTTCCACAATCTGGCCGATGATCTGGTTGTCCGGATTCTGGAAAATCATGCCGGCCTCGCGGCGGATGTCCCACAAATGCGCGGCATCCTTCGTGTCCATGTCATCGACCGTGACGGTGCCCTCCGTGGGATAAAGCAGGGCATTGAAATGCTTCGCCAGCGTGGATTTCCCGCTGCCGTTGTGCCCCAAAATCGCGATGAACTCGCCGCGGTTCACGCTCACGTTGACGTCGTCAACCGCCGTCGTGATGCCCTCGACGTTACCTTCCTCGTCGCGCCGGATGTATTCAAATGTCAGGTTTTTCGTCCGTAACATAACCTGACAATTATAGCACATCTATGCTATACTTCATAGGTATTGTATAGTCAAAAAGTTGTTGACTTGTGATAATGTCACAGGGATTATAAAGTCAAAAACCTTCCCCTTGAGGGG
>JAFSRL010000141.1 GCA_017446125.1 Lachnospiraceae bacterium | reverse complement strand
TGAACAAACCGATAAAAAATACATGGGCGTCTGAAACGACCCATGTATCTAAGTATACCATGAAATGCGCTTCATCGCATTTTCATCCTGTAGTATCCGGCATGGGGGTCACAATCCTTCCGTACACCTTTTTAAAGAAAACGATGGTGATGAGCATCGAGGTGATTTCCGCAATCGGGAACGACCACCAGACGTAGTTGACACTGCCAAGCTGCGCCAAAAGATACGCCGCCGGAAGCAGAATACCAAGCTGTCTCGCAATCGAGTTCATGAGCGAATACCGGCTTTCGGAAAACGCCTGGAAAACGGAGCTCAAAAGGATGCTGATGCCGGCAAAGGGGAAATAAATCCCGATGATGCGAAGCGCCGGAACCCCGATATCCAGCATCTCCTTCGTGGGATTAAAGAAGCCCAAAAGGATGTGCGGAATAAACTGGAACACCAGCATGCCCGCAAAGGTAATGCAAAAGGCAAGCATCACGGCGAACTTCAAGGCCTCCCTGATCCGCGCCTTTTGCTGCGCACCGTAGTTGTACGCAAGGATCGGGATGACACCGTTGTTCAGCCCGAAGACCGGCATAAAGAAGAAGCTCTGCAGCTTGAAATAAATTCCGAAGATTGTGTCCGCGGTCGCGGAAAACATCAAAAGGATTTTATTCATAAAGAAGGTCATGACGCTGCCAATCGACATCATGAGAATGCTGGGCACACCGACCTTGTAAATCCGTGCGATGGTCTCCTTGTGCGGATGCAAAATACCCTGCATTGTAATCGTAATGTCCTTATTATACTTGATGTTAAAGACAGTCCCCAAAATCGCGGCGATAAACTGTCCCAAGACCGTTGCGTAGGCGGCACCCGCCACCTCCATCCTCGGAAAACCGAAGAGTCCGAAAATCATAATCGGATCGAAAATGATGTTGATGACGGCGCCCGTCGCCTGTGAAATCATCGAATATACGGTGCGGCCGGTGGACTGTAAAAGGCGCTCGTTGGTCACCTGGAAAAACAAACCGAGCGACAAAATCAAAACGATGCCCAGATACTCTTCCGCATAGCGCTGCACCAAAGCGATGTCCTGGGTTCCGCCTTCCGTCATTCCGGTCAACTGTCCCGCGATGAAGGGCTTTGTCACAAAGATTCCGATGAACAAAAAGACCACCGCGGAAACAAACGCCAAAAAGACGCCGTTGCACGCGGCGCGGTTCGCGCTCTCGAACTTCTTCTCGCCCAGCGACTTACTTAAGAGCGCGTTGATACCGACCCCCGTTCCGCCGGACACGGAGATGATCATCATCTGCAGCGGAAACGCGAGCGACAACGCCGTTACGCCCTCCGGCCCGATCCGCGCCACAAAGATGGAGTCCACGACGTTGTACAGCGCCTGCACGAGCATGGAAAGCATCATGGGCACCGACATCGACACGATTAACTTTTTCACGGGCATCACGCCCATTTTGTTTTCTTGCATAATTCTCCTATGGCGACAAAAGGAAGGTGACAAAAGGGACAGGTCCAAATGTCACCTGCTTTTCAAGGTGACATTCTGGACCTGTCCCTTCTTGTCACCTTTTATTAACAATCACACCCCCGGTCTTAAAAATACTACCCGCCGGCACACATCCTCTCACACAGCTCACAGGGTATATATTCGAATTCCGCCCGATCACCGTCCCGGGATTCAGAACCGAATTACATCCAACCTCCACATTGTCGCCCAGCATCGCCCCGAACTTCTTCAATCCGGTCTCAATCTGTTCCGCGCCATCCTTCACAACCACGAGCGTCTTGTCGCTCTTCACGTTTGAGGTAATGCTGCCTGCACCCATGTGCGCCTTGAATCCAAGGACGGGATCGCCCACATAGTTGTAATGCGGCACCTGGACCTTATTAAAAAGCACGACATTCTTTAACTCCGTCGAGTTTCCGACCACCGCGCCCTTTCCCACAATCGCGCTTCCGCGGATAAAGGCGCACTGTCGCACCTCCGCATCCTCATCGATGATGCAGGGCCCGCCCAGATAAGCGGAATCAAAGACCTTCGCGCTCTTTGCCACCCAGACATCCTCACCGCGCTGTTCGTACACCGCAGGATCAAGTGTGGGACCTAACTTCAAAATAAAGTCCTTAATGAGCGGCAGAACCTCCCAGGGGTATTCTTTCCCCGCAAACAGTTCCGCCGCGATGGTTTCGTTTAAGTCAAACAGTTCCGAAATCTTATACGCGTCCATTTCGTCGCCTCCTTACCGGTCATGTTGATGTCCTGTCTCCTCAAAAAAGATACAGCGCTTCATGCCTGCATGACCGCTGTACCCCGAATACCTGTTATATTTTACAATAATTTAAAAGAAAAAATCAACAACGTTAATCAAGTAACATGCGTGAATAACCTACAATATCTCCAGCAACACATCGATTTCGCCGCCGCAGAGCAGCTCCTCCTTCGTCGCGGCTTCGGATGTCATCTCAATCGTAATGACACCGGGAATGAATTCCAGCGCTCTTTCGATGACCATCGCTTCCCCCTTTCCGCCACCGACGGTTCCGACCGTTTCCCCGTCCTCATACACAATCATCTTCGCGCCGGCGCCCCTTGGTGCGGATCCGCGTTTTGCAATCACACTTGCCAGCACAGCCTTGCGTCCTTTATCCGAATCTGTCTGAATATGCCGCAGCGCATCGGAAACTTCGCTTGAAGAGCCGTAGTTCCGTCCGCACGTGTTCTTCACCTCAATGATTTCCGCTAAAATCGCCACCGCGATTTCCTCCGGTGTTTCCGCGTGAATTTCAAGTCCGATGGGGGTATGGACCGCATTCCAGTCTTCTTCCGAAACCCCTTCCGAAAGCAAGGTCTCCTTCACAATCGCAATCTTCTTCTTTGACCCGATCATCCCCAGGTACGCATGCGGCTTCTTCACAGCAATCCTTAAACACGCAATATCATGCACATGCCCGCGCGTCAGAATCAGAATGAAGGTGTCCTCATCCGTTTCAAAAGAGGAAAGCACCTCCGTAAACTCACCGCAAATCACCTGGTCCGCGCCAAGCTGTGCCGCCTTATCCGCATAGTCCTTCCGGTCTTCAATCAATGCCACATGCAAATCACACAGCTTCGCCAAAGAAAGCGTTTTTTGCGCGACATGTCCGCCGCCGCAGATCAACAGCTTTGCCTCCGAAACCGGAAGACTTGTGTCATACAGTGCGTGTCCCATTCAAAACTCCCGTCTGTTAATTCACCAATGCGTCAAATTGTTCCTTACTTAATTCACAATGATAAAACAGGCGGTAATATTCCGCAACCTGTTCATACAAATCGTACGCTGCCGCTTCCGGATATAAGGTCGAAAACATCCACTGCAGGCCCAGCATGCGCTGAACAGAGGGCTGGAACCCCATCCAGTTGTGCGGTCCGTAAGGCACCTTGTAATACGTCCCGTTCTTGATTGCAGAAATCTCCTGCCATTCCGGAAGTGTGGCGACCGTATCAAAAATACTGTCCGGCGAAAACAGAATCACATCCGGATTCCAGTTCAGAATCTGTTCGAAATCGACCTCATTTCCGGTGCCCTTCGAGGATGGATCGTCGACCACCGCAAGATTGTCAGAGAGCAAATCGATGACCTCCGCATGATACGAACCCTGCGCAATCACGTTTAAGCCCTCTTCTCCGGTGATAAACAAAAGCCGTTTCTTCTCAACACCTTCAGCGGCTAAAGAAATCCTGTCATACACGTCCTTGCAGTAAGCACCTAATTCCGCGGCTTCCTCCTCCATTCCCAAAAGATCCCCCAGCATCGTGTACGCGTCAGACATCGTGGAAAGGGATGCCGTGATGTGAACAAAAGGAAATGTTGTCTGTTCCTGCAGCTCATCCAATTCCTTCGCAAGCTCCCCCTTCGGCTCGCCCACATCAATGATGACCTGTGGATTGACCTTCAAAAGCTCCTCCAAATTTAACTCGCCCTTGCCGCCGTGCAACTGTCCGATGACCGGCAGTTCATAGTATTCTGTATTAAGATACTCCGCAGCAACCTCATCCCATTCCGAAGAGATTCCCACAAGCTTGTCGGGCGCAAGCGCAAAGACAACAATTTGTGCCATCGGTCCCGTCAGGGCAATCCGCTCGATGTTCACGGGGACAATCACCTCGCGCCCCAGCGAATCCGTAAACGTGCGTGTTTCCCCGTTTGTATCCTCCGCTGTCGAAACGCTCGTCTCTTCGTTCGTCGTTTCTTCCGCTGTTTCCTCTGTCGAAGCCTCAGCCTCCGCGGTCTTAGGCTGCACGCTCTGTGCTCCGCAACCGGCAAGCAGAAAACCGCACAGCAGCAACGCAATCATCTGTTTCATGAACTTCTTCATCATACACCTCCTGAATCTGTTTTTTTATATCACCGGCACAATCGCCCTGCCGGACGTTGATTGAACAAGCTCCGCACGGACACCGTAGAGCATTTCAATGAGAGAAGCATCCAGCACATCCTTTGGTTTTCCTTCCGCGATGATGCCGCCCTTTTTCAATGCAATCATCCGGTCGGAATAACTCATGGCGTGCTGCGGATTGTGCGTCGAAATCAAAATTCCGAAACCGGATAAGGAAAGCGCCCGCACACGTCCCAACACCCGCGCCTGGTTGCCGTAATCGAGGGCACTTGTGGACTCATCCATCAAAATGTAATTTGCCTTCTGCGCAAGCGCACGCGCAATGAGTACAAGCTGTTGTTCCCCGCCGGAAATCTTACTGAAATCGTGATCCCACGCTTCCTGCATACCAAGTGACGCTAACACCTGTAACGCCTCCTCTTCCTGCATAAGCGTCGGTCGCGCAAACACCTTCATCCTCCGGCTCATGCCCATCAGCACAACATCCAAAACGGTATAGCCGAAGGCAGGGCGCGAGATTTGCGGGATGTACGCGATTTTTTCGGCAAGCGCCAAAGCACTCATATCTGAAATTGATTCACCGTCAACCGTAATGCTGCCCCTTGATGGAGTAAGGGCACCTAAGATGCATTTAAACAACGTGCTTTTTCCGCTGCCGTTCGGACCCAGAACAGAAAGCACCTCATGATTAGACAGGGCAAAGGACACATCCGTAAGAACACGCTTTTCGCCGTAGGAAAACGAAATATTTTGTACATGAATTCCCTGCATCAGCGCTCCTTCCTCGTCATCAGGTACAGAAAAAACGGTGCACCGATGAACGCCGTTAAGATTCCGATTGGGATTTCCACGGCAAGCAGATTTCTTGCGACATCATCCACAATCAATAAAAACGCGGCACCCGTAAGCATCGAGGCAGGCAAAAGATACCGGTTGTCTGCCCCCGTAAGGCGCCGGCACAGATTGGGCACAACGAGTCCCACCCAGCCGATTATGCCGGAGAAGGAAACCGCAGCCGCCGTCAACAGAGTCGCGGCAAGGATGATAACCATGCGCAGCTTGTCGATGTTCACGCCCATCGAGCGCGCCTCGCTCTCATCGACAGACAACAGATTGATGCGCCAGCGCAGTAACAGCAAAACAACCACACCCGTTGCCATGACGGGAAACGCCATTATGACCTGATGCATCCTCGTTCCGGAAAGCGAGCCCATCAACCAGTAGGTGATGGCGGGAAGCTCGTTCGCGGGGTCCGCAACAAGCTTCAAATAGGATGTCCCGGAAGAAAACAAGGAACCGATCATCACACCGGCAAGCAGAAGAGAAACCGTCTTCCTTCCGTGAATTCTGTTCCCGACCAAATAGACAAAAACAAGCGAAATAAGGCTGAAGCAAAACGCAAACACCGTAATCATCACGGACTGCCTGTGCAGAAGAATCGCAAGCGCCGCACCAAAGCAGGCGCCGCTTGACGCACCCAAAATATCCGGAGATGCCATGGGATTCTGAAAAACACTCTGATAGGCGCAGCCCGCCGCAGACAAAGAACAGCCCACCATACAGGCAAGCAGAATTCTGGGCAGCCGGACATTCGTCACGGCAATCACCATCGTTTGCTCTGTTGCAAGCTCTCCGGGCAAGCCGAAGATATGATGAAACAAAATTCTCACAACGTCGATGACGGGAACCGGATATCGCCCGAATG
>JAFSRL010000140.1 GCA_017446125.1 Lachnospiraceae bacterium | reverse complement strand
GGCTCTTCTCGGGGGTGAACTTGGTGACTTCCTCAAAAGAAGGAACGGACATCTGCCGTCTGCCGGGGGTAGTCGGCTTATACTTGATCGTTGCCATTTGTTCTTTCCTCCTTTATCAGTTCATGCCTTCAAAGAACTCGATGGTCTTTGAATCTTCGGTCAGGGTGACGATGGCCTTCTTCCAGGTCTTGGTCTTGCCCTCGACGTAGCGGAGTCTCTTCGGCTTCGCCTTCATCGAAATGGTGTTGACGGCCTTGACCTTGGTGCCTTCAAACATGGCTTCCACGGCCTTTGCGATCTCGGGCTTGGTGGCGTCCTTGGCGACTTCGAAGCAGTACTTCTTCGCGGAGACGAGGTCCATGGACCGCTCGGTGATGAGAGGACGGATGATAATATCCTGTACGAATTTCATTACGCGTAAACCTCCTCGATTTTTTCTGCCGCAGCCTTGGCCACGATGAAGGAGTCGCAGTTCAGGATGTCGTAGACGTTGAGGGTGTTGGTGAGAGCAACCTTAACGCCCGGGATGTTCGCGAAGGAACCCTGGACCTTTTCATCCTTGTCCGCGAGGACGACGAGGACCTTCTTGCCCGCGTCGAGCGCCTTGAGCATGCCGACCATCGTCTTCGTCTTGTATTCCTCGGTTTCGATCTTGTCAACGACGATGAGGTCGTTGTCCGCGACCTTGGAGGAGAGCGCGGAGATCATGGCGATCGCCTTGACCTTCTTGTTCAGCTTGGACTTGTAGAGCCGCGGCTTCGGACCGAGCGCCACGCCGCCGTGCGTCCACTGGGGAGCGCGGGTGGAACCCTGTCTTGCGCGTCCGGTGCCCTTCTGTCTCCAGGGCTTCTTGCCGCCGCCGGAAACTTCGGTGCGGGTGAGGGTGGACTGCGTACCCTGTCTCTGATTGCCGAGATACTGCTTCACTGCGGCATGGAGGACAGCGCCGTTTACGTCTGCCGCGAATACCTTGTCGGAGAGCGTGATCGTACCGACGGATTCGCCTGCCATATTTACAACTTTAAGTTCGGGCATTTCTTTATCCTCCTTCCGGCTTACGCTTTCACGCTGTCGCGGATGAACACGATGCCGCCCTTCGGGCCGGGAACCGCGCCCTTCACGGCGACGAGATTCCGCTCGGCGTCAACCTTGACAACTTCGAGGTTCAGCACAGTCACCTGTTCGTTGCCGTACTGACCGGGCATGATCTTGTTCTTGAAGATTCTGGACGGAGAAGAGTTCGCGCCCATGGAACCGGGCTGACGGTGGACAGGGCCAACGCCGTGGGTCATGCGCAGCTTGTGCGCGTTCCATCTCTTCACAACGCCGGAGTAACCGTGGCCTTTGGTGATACCGGTAATGTCGACCTTGTCGCCGGAGGCGAAGGTATCGGCGGCTACCACGTCGCCCACGTTCAGAGCGCTGATGTCTTCGAGACGGAATTCCTTGAGGTGGCGCTTCGGGGAAACGCCGGCCTTCTTGTAGTGACCTGCCAGGGGCTTGGTGACGAGCTTCTCGCGCATGTCTTCGAACGCGAGCTGAACGGCTTCGTAACCGTCCGTTTCATTGGTTTTCTTCTGTGTGACGGAGCAGGGACCCGCTTCGATCACGGTGACCGGGATGACGGAGCCGTCTTCGGCAAAGATCTGCGTCATGCCCAGCTTTTTTCCGATGATACCTTTCTTCATCGAAATGTTCCTCCTGTAAAGTAGGTTATTGGTTGACGGAACCCCGGAGACGGATCTCCGTCCGGCAGCCGACCGTTGTCCGTCAACTTGACCCGACCGCCATCAAGCCTCGGGGACTTTGCGCGGATTGTGACGCTTGGCCCTATCGCTCTGTACGGTATTCGGTTCGGCTTTTTGCGTGGGTGATTGAGATTAGAGTTTGACGTCGATGTCGACCCCTTTGCGGGGAGCCCCGCGTCAGATCATCTTCATCAAAGTTTGACGTCGATGTCTACGCCAGCGGGGAGATCAACGGACATGAGCGCTTCGACGACCTTCTGGGAAGGCTTGCGGATCTCGATCAGTCTCTTGTGGGTTCTCTGCTCGAACTGCTCACGGCTGTCCTTGTACTTGTGAACCGCACGGAGAATGGTGACGATCTCTTTTTCGGTCGGGAGCGGAATCGGACCGGAAACTTCCGCGCCGTTGCGCTTTGCGATGTCGACGATCTTGGCTGCGGCCTGATCCGCGAGGGTGTGCTCGTAGCTTCTGATCTTGACTCTGATCTTTTCCTGTACTGCCATGTTTTTTTTGCCTCCTTGAGCAATGGTGAATGGTGGTGAGGCGATGCACACGGCTCCGGGCGTGCCGCGTCTTCCTTAAAGAGAACCGAGCTGGGTTAGGCTCGGATCGCGTCAGGGATTTGCGGCGATTCCCTCGGCCATATTCATGACGCCCGATTGAATCGGACATACTCCACGGAAATTCCCCGCCTGCCGACAGGACCGGCGAAACGGCAACCTTCCGCTTCATCGCATATCGAGGGTATTATATCACAGAAAGTCAATGAAATCAATCCCTCTGGAAGAAAAAGATGCGAGAAATGTTTTCTCAAATTTCACAAGGTGGGCGAGGGCAATTTGGGGAAAATGACGAAAAAGGTGTGCGGAGGCGCTTGAGCAGGGCGGTACCCGGTGACACAGCTCACTTCGCAGGCCCGCGAAGAGCGGGTTGGATCGATGATCCAGCTTGCGCGCTGACGCTTGCGGATTTGGAATCGACCAAGTCGATTGTTTATTTGTCCTTCCGGACGGGACCCAAGAGGCTTCCGCGGCCAGCCTCTTGGGAATCACCGCCGCCCAAGGCCGTTCCCGCCTTGGGAATCCACCCTGCCTCGGGTATAGCCTCCCTTCTCGTCGTGAAGCTCCGTTCAATGGGGCATAACGCGGTGTCATTTCTCAATTACAGGGGCCAGTTCCGCGTTAGTTAGCTGGAAACGAACAAGATACGCTCAACGCCGAGAATGCAGCTTTCCTCGTCAGACTTGTCCCCGCAAAGGTGCAGCGGGAAAGTGTTTGATCCAAGCCTAACGATTTGCACAACACGTCTTGCCTCGACGGAGTCGAAAGCTCGAACACATAACGCTTTTCTTCTCGTCTTTGAGCGAGCCTCAAACAATACATAGCTACTCATCTTGGTGAATGCCCTGTTAATATAACATGCGAAAGGCGAGATGGAAATTTTTCCATCCGCAGTG
>JAFSRL010000139.1 GCA_017446125.1 Lachnospiraceae bacterium | reverse complement strand
GTTGGATAGAAGTGAACCGTTCGCAGAATGAGTCAGTGTACCCGTCCCCCTGACTCACCTGTGTCCTGCCACAACACGATCCAGTCCGTTCAAATCCTTCAAAATCTTCACGTTCTTCAGCCCCGCCGCGCGGAACATCTCCGCGACCGCGTTCCCCTGGTCGAAGCCGATTTCGACAACGAGGCTCCCGCCGGGGGCTAAGTACGTTTCGATGTCTTTCAGAATGCGGCGGTAGAAGGCAAGGCCGTCCGCGCCGCCGTCGAGCGCGAGCCTGGGCTCTGCGCACTTCACCTCGGGGGCAAGGGTTTCGATGACGTCCGTCGCGATGTAGGGGGGGTTCGCGACGATGAGGTTGTAACGGTGAGTCATGGGGACGGGTACACTGACTCGTTTTTCTGCTGACACAGTTGGCTGCTCACGACACTGTGAAAAATGAGTCAGTGTACCCGTCCCTCTTGACTCACTTGGATAAACATCGCAACAAACAAACGCCGCCCGCTCCGCAAGCCCAAGCGCGTGTGCATTCTCACGGGCGACATGCAGCGCGTCCTCCGAAATATCCGTTGCGACAAGGGTTGTGCCGGTGCTGTAGTGCAGGAGCGAAAGCCCCACGCAGCCGGAACCCGTGCACAGGTCGAGGATTCTTACGGTGTCGTCAGTGGTAGTTGAGGTGACAAAGGGGACAGGTCCAAATGTCACCTTGGAGTTCAGGTGACATTTGAACCCGTCCCCTTTGTCACCTCCGGACCTGTCCCTTTTGTCACCTTGCAGGCACTTTAGCGCCGCCTCGACGAGGGTCTCGGTGTCGGGGTTGGGGATGAGGACGTTCTCGTTTACCTTGAATGTCAGCCCCATGAATTCCTGCGTTTTGGTTAAGTACGCCACGGGCACCCGCTTCGCGCGCTGCGCAATCAGCTCAAGATACGCCTTTGCAGCCTCTTTTGCCACCGGCTTATCCGGATGCGCAAGCAGCAGTTCATGCGTGATACCGCAGGCGTATTCTAAAAGAAGCCTGGCATCCAGGGCAGCCTCCCCGATACCGGCTTCTGTCAGTTGCTTTCTGCCTTCCTGATACAATTCTTGACAGGGAACCATTTCCTTCACACGCGCATGAACCTTCTTACATCTGAATCACACCGTCTTCGTCCGGCGCCACATAAGCTTCCTCCGCAGGTTCTTCCGCCGGCGAAGCAAACGCGTCTTCTTCCGTCACGGTAGAAAACTTCCCGAATTTCTCCCGCTGGAAGCCCTTCCAGTCAAAGACCGCCTCGACGGAGGCGATGCCCACCTCGATCATCTCGCGGTCCGGCTCCTTCGTCGTTAAGCCCTGCATCCAAAAGCCGGGTGCGGAAAAGATGCGCACCAAGAAGTTGTCGCTTCTGCCTGCCAGGGCAATGATTTCGTAGGAAATGCCGCTGATGACGGGAATCAGGATGAGGCGCCAAAGCACCCGCATCACCACCGAATCCGTGCGGATGAAGAAGAACAGCACAATGCTCACAACCATGACATAGAGCATGAAGCTCGAGCCGCAGCGCTTGTGCAGCTTCGACGACGCGGCGACGTTATCGACCGTTAAGTCGCGTCCTGACTCGATGCAGTTGATACATTTGTGCTCCGCCCCGTGGTACTTGAACAGCCGCTTGATGTCGTTCATTTGGGAAATCAAGAGGATGTAGAGCACGAAGATTAAGATTCTGGTCACGCCCTCGATGATGCTCATCAACATCGCGCTGCGCACAAAGGTCTGGAAGAGCCGCGCGATAAAGAAGGGCAGAATCATGAAAATCCCGATTGCCAGCACAAAGCTCACCACGGTTGTGAGCGCCATGATGATGCGCTCGCCGTGTCCTTTTGAGACCTTGTCAAGCGCCTTGTCCGCCTTCGTCTCCTCCTCCGTCTCCTCGACGAAGTGACGCGTCGAATGGTTGAGCGCCTTCATGCCCAGCATGAGCGAATCAATGAACACAAAAAAACCGCGCAGGAAGGGAATCTTCTTAAAGAATGTCCCTTCGAGCACGCCGTGATAGACATCATGATCCACGGTGATGTCGCCGTCCTCCAGGCGCACGGCGACGGCAAAATTCTCTTTGTTGCGCATCATCACGCCCTCGAGAACCGCCTGCCCGCCGATGCCGGAATAAAATTGTAATTTCTTTTTCTTTGCCAAAGGCGTTATGCCTTGACGCCGTACTTCTTATTGAAGCGGTCGATACGTCCGCGTGCCTGTGCCGCCTTCTGCGTACCCGTGTAGAACGGATGGCACTTGGAACAGATTTCCACGTGAATCTCCGGCTTGGTCGAACCGGTGACAAAGGTGTTCCCGCAGTTACAGGTCACGGTTGCCTGATAATACTCCGGATGTGTTTCTGCTTTCATCGTAATAACTCCTTCTTTAAAAAAACAACTGTTGTCCCATCCCCTGAACACAGCCTAATAATTGTATCACAGTGTTTCGTCACATGCAACGTGTTTTTTTCATACAATGTGTTTTTTTCATACAAAGGCAGCCGCAAAAATAACTTCTGCAGCCGCCTTTGTATATCGGCTTATGACGTATAAACGTACGAATCAGTGAATCAAATCCTGATAGAACTGATACGCCTCTTTGTCCGTGAAGCCTTCGTGTACCACCTTGCGCACCGCCTGCGCCATCTCCACGGGGTGCTCGCTCTGGAAGATGTTGCGTCCCATGTCGACGCCGGCCGCGCCGCCTTGTATCGAATTGTAAGCAAGCGTCAGTGCATCCTCTTCGGAAAGCTTTTTGCCGCCCGCTACGACAATCGGTACCGGACAGGCCGCAACCACCTCATCAAAGTGATCGCAGTAATAACTTTTGACAATCTGCGCTCCCATTTCCGCAAGAATTCTTGTCGCCAGTTTGAAGAAGCGGTCCGTCCGTTCCATGTCCTTACCGACCGCAACGACACCGAGCGTGGGAATGGAATAACGCAGTCCGGCGTTGATCACGCGCGATAGATTCTCTAAGCTTGAAAGCTGACCGTCCGCGCCAATAAAGGTCTGGACTGCCATACAATCCGCATTCATGCGAATGGCATCCTCGATGTCAACCGCAACCGTCTCATGGGACAAATCATCATCGAGCATGGACGAACCGGACGTGACGCGAAGCGCAACACCGTTTTTGGCTGATGGCGGAATGCAGCTTCTAAGCGCCCCTCTTGTTGCCATCCAAACGTCCACGTAATCCGCAAGCGGCGGAATCACAATGTCCAGTCGCTCCAAACCGGCCGTGGATCCCATAAAGTATCCGTGGTCAAACGCAAACATCACCGTCTTGCCGGTCTTCGCATCGAAGATGTTCGACAGGTGTTTTTTCATTCCCCAGTCCAGGTTGTTCGCACCCTTGACATGGAAATCTCCCTGCGCCTGAAACGGCGTGTCCAGGCCATAATCCTTGGCGGTCTTTAATCCTTCTTTGTCAGCCATGTTGGTATCCTCTTATCTTTAGAAATTGTAATTCGCTACGTTGTCAGCGGTAAAGACGACACGCTCCGGCAAGAGCACAACGCCATGATTCTCCGCGGCCGTTTCCTGTCCTTCGACAAGGTCGCCGTTGGGAATGACCGTTACATCACCGATACCGGGAACATTGATTGTCTCGCCTGCTTTCACGGTGTTGCCCGCAGCAATATAAGCCGCGAAATAGCAGCCCAAAGCGCCCTGGACGCCACAGTCCCAAAGACCCCACTGCTCAAGGATGCCCGCATCCAGATATGCCGTCATGCCGGACGGTGTGCAGAAACCCGTGATCGTAATGTCATCTTTGGTAAGCCCTTTGTTCTGTGCGGCCTGGCACTGGCCGGGAAGCGCCGTGGAGTCATTGCAGATAATTAAATCCACATCTGCGTTGGCATCCAGTACGGATTCCCCGATGGTAACGGATTCCTGGGAATCCTGGTTCGAATAATACGGATCATGCACGGCAACCCATGTCGGATAAGTTTCTTTGATGTACTCTTCGCCGGCAACATACCAGGAGTTCTGGTCTGCGACGGACGGGTTGGAATAGTGCCAGACATACTTCACTTCGCCTGCAACATCCACGCCTCTGTTCTTGAGTGCGTCCGCACCCATTTCAACGAGCATGGGTCCCAAAACGGATGCGGTTCCCTGCGAAACCATCATGGATCTGGCATCCGGAGAAACGTCGGAGTCCCAGGTGCAGACAACGATGCCCGCGTCCTGTGCTTCTTTTAACTTCTCATCAAGTGCGGTCGCGTCAACGGAAGAAATGGAGATTGCGTCCACACCCTGGTCAATTGCCTGCTGGATGACTTCCAGCTGGTCGTTTACGGATGCCGTTGCGGAACCCATGTAATTCACTGTGATGCCCCATTCCGAAGCATACTTCTGCGCGCCGTCATTGGCTGCTTCAAAGAACGAATTACCGGTTACCTTCGGAATAAAGGCCACCGTCATACCGGCAATGTCACCGCCGCCTTCATTGCTTTCGCCGCCGTTTTCAGCCGGTGCCGCCGCCTGCTGTGTATTGCCGCCTGAGTTTGCGCCGCAACCCACTGCAAGAACCAGCATGCAGGTTGCAAGTGTTAAAGATAGCAGTTTCTTCATTTTGTACCTCCCTTTCACAACATTAATCAGTTTCTATACTTCAGGGCACGGTCCCGAAATACCTTTTGAAATAACCCCTTTTGTGCCATTGCACGACCGACGACCACCACAATCAGCATCAGTCCGACCGGTAAGTCAAGATTCTGCGTGCTGATGCCGAAACAAAGCGGAAGACCATAACGCAAAATACATATAATCAGCGATGCAAGCGCCGTCCCCGCAATGGAGCCCTTGCCGCCGGTGGATAGCGTACCGCCCAGCACAACTGCCGTAATAATCGACAGGGTAAACGTGGAGCCGATGTCGTATTTGGCGCTATCCACGTTGCTGGTTAAAAGAATGCCGGCCACAGAGGCACCAAGCGCGGAAAGAATGTAGGTGCTCATGATAATCAGGCGCGTATTGATGCCGGAATATTTCGCTGCTTCCGCGTTCACGCCGACTAAAAACACCTGCCTGCCGTATTTGGTCTTGTGCAGCAGGAAATAACAAATCACAATCAAAATGATGTAGATAAAAATGGGCATGGGCAAAAATCCGAACACCTCGCCCTTCCCCAGGAAGCGGAAGCCGACAAAACGACCGTCCTGCGTTTTTAAGGGGAACTTGCTGATGCCCTGGTATGCAGGGGTTTTACTCAGAGAAGAAATCAAAAGCGCAATGCCGGAATACAAAAAGGACCCGCCGAGCGTCACAACCATCGGTTGCACGCCGCAATACGCGACGAAGAAGCCGGAAAGTGCTCCGCAAATCCCCGACAGAATGATTGCGCAGACTACCGCGCCCCAGATGGACAGGTCGGCATCGGACCACAAAACGCCAATCGTAATCGAAGTCAGACCTATGATGGACGCTGCCTGTATGTCAATGCCGCCGGTAATCATGACGAAGGTGACAAACAATGCGATGATACAGATACTGATGTAATTCGTCACACTGGACATAATCGATACGGGGCGGAGGAATTTCGGGTTGGCAAGCGTGAAGATGACGAATTCCGCAACCAGAATCATGAGCAGGATAAACTCCCAATGTTTTGTCAGACCGGTTATCTTTTTCATGCGGTCTCACCTCCGTCCTCCTGTTGCATTCCCCCATCCTGTCCCGGCGCAACGCGTTGCAGGAGTCTCTTGCGCCTTGCGTTTTCAACAGCACGCCGCTGCATCAAAGCGTCCGTGACGACAATCGTAATCAGCATGATGCCGGTAATGGTATCGTTGAAATTCGAGGGAAGATTAATGAAGACAAGCATACGGCTGACAGAAGACATAATGACTGCGCCGATGGCCGCTCCGATCATATTCCCCAATCCGCCGGAAAGAGAAATACCGCCCAGCACGCAGGCCGCAATGGCGCTCATCTCATAACCGGCGCCGGCAACAATATTGACCTGTCCGTATTTTGACGCAAACGCAACGCCCGCAATGCCGGCAAAGACGCCGCTTAACATATATGCCGTCATCTTCGTTTGGAACACGGAAATACCGACAAGCGTCGCGCCCGCCGCATTGTCCCCGACCGCGATAAAGTACTTACCGCGTGAGGTCCCGGTGGTCAGAAGATGCGCAAGCGCAACAACAACCAATACAATCAGGTAGTACCATGTGATGCCGAAGACAGCGGTCTTGTTTCCGTAGTTCGTAAAACTCCCCGCATAGTTTTCTATCGTTTTTCCGCCGGAAGCAATGTAAACGATGCCGCGAATCACCCCGTTCGTTCCCAGCGTAAAGATAAGGGAGGGTATCCCCAGAAATGAAACGCCGAGTCCGTTTATCAGCCCTGCAACGATGCCGATTGCCACGGCGATCAAAAGCATCACCGCAAAGGAACCGTGCTGCTGTGCAATCTTTCCCGCGATTGCGGCAGTCAGTCCCATGGTGGCGCCGATGGATACGTCAATCTCGCCGGTCATAATGACAAAGGCAATCCCCACCGCCAACAAGGTGAAAACAACGGCGGCGTTAAAGCAGTTTAAGATATTGTCGTAGCTGAAAAACGCGTGATTCACACTCCCCGTAATCAGAATCAGGGCAAACAAAAACAGCAGCGACGAAATCCAGCGTGCCTGTCTGATTCCAGACCAAACCCCCGTCATGCGTCACCGCCTTTTTCCTCTTTGGCATTAATGCCAAAGGCCGCGCTTGTCAATGCATCCTGTGTAATCTCATCCCGCAAAAAGCTGTTATTGATGCGGCCGTTATAGACCGTAATCGCGCGATCGGCAAGCTCCACAATCTCCTCCATGTCGGATGAAATCAGCAATACCGCAACGCCCTCTTGCTTCAACTGGTGGATGATGTGGTAAACATCGCCTCTTGCGCCGGCGTCAATGCCGCGCGTGGGCTCGTCAAGTATGACAACCTTCGGTGCGGTGGAAAGTGCACGGGCGATTACCACTTTCTGCTGATTGCCGCCGGAAAGCGAACCGATTAAGTCCGTGAGCGCAACGATTTTCGTCCGGAAATCAGATGCATACTTTTGTGAAATTGCATCCTCTTTCTTTCGGTTCAGGAAGACGTTCCCGATTTCCTTCGTCGGCAATAAGGCGCTCGTGGTATTGGCGTAAATTGCGCTGATGGAAAAAATCCCGTGATAGTGGCGGTCCTCCGGGACATAATTGATCCCCTCCTTCAGCACCTTGCGCGTTGAAAACCCGGTAATGTCCTTTCCGTCAAGGAACACGCTGCCATGCAGTACGCTGTCTCTTCCGAAAATGGTATGTGCCAGTTCGGTCCGTCCCGCACCGACAACGCCCGCCACTCCGAGGATCTCCCCCGGAAACAGATCGAATGAAATATCGCTGAATCCGTATCCCGAAAGATTCTTTACCTGCAAAACGGGCTTCTCTTTATCATATGCAACCGGATTGTAAGGGCGCTCCCTGTCTTCACGAAGACTTGTTTCAGGAGGCAGAAGCGCCCTTACCAGTATGTCTTTATTAAACTCGGAAACGGAACCGCTTACCGTCACCGCCCCATCACGCATAATCGCAACATGTGTTGCGATTTCAAACACTTCGGAAAGACGGTGCGTAATATAGATAATGGCGATTCCCTTATTTCGAAGATCGTTGATAACACGAAAGAGCGACTGCACCTCGCCAAAGGTCAATGCACTCGTCGGCTCATCCAGAATCAGAATGCTGGCTTCCCGCATCATTCCTTTTAAGATTTCAACCAGTTGCTGTTCCGCAATCGAGAGTGTATTCGCTTTCCGCTGCAGATTCAGCGTAAAGTCCAGTTCCTTTAAGTAAGTGCTTAGTTTTTTCTTTAACTCCGATGCTTTCTCCTGAAATCCGATCAGAATATTCTCTTCCACCGTCATATTAGGAAACAAAAGCGGTTCCTGCGGCACCATATATACGCCGCTTTTTAAAGCGACCGACGTGGAGGATATGTCCGTTTTTTGTCCGTTGATATAAATATCGCCGGCATCCGCATGATAGATGCCCATGATGATTTTCATCAGCGTGGACTTGCCGGCGCCGTTCCCACCAATCAGTGCAAGCACCTCGCCGCGGTCCAGTTCCATGGAGATCCCCTTCAACACGCGGTTGGTGCCAAACGTCTTATGTATGTCTTTTACCGAAAGCATTTTGTCGTTCATAGTCATGTATATCGTAGCCGATGCCAAATGAAAAGTCAACAGAAAAATGCAACATTTGTCATTTTGTATATATTTTT
>JAFSRL010000138.1 GCA_017446125.1 Lachnospiraceae bacterium | reverse complement strand
TTCCGGCAGTGTTTGTTCAAACAAAGGAATCCGGTTCATCCTTCCTGCCCTTCCGTATGATTGCTGCTGTTCCTTTGATCCATCTCCTGCCGGTACTTATCAAAATCCGGTACGTTCTGTTCCGCGCCAGAGCGAATCCCCTCGGATTGGAACACCTTCTTCACGGTCATCTGCAAAATCTTCGTATCCAGCGCAAAGGAGCAGTGCTTCACGTAGTACAAATCGTACTTGAAGCGCTCCTCCCACATGAGCGCGTTTCTGCCGTTGACCTGTGCCAGTCCCGTAAGCCCCGGTCGCACGTCGTGCCGGTGCCTCTCACGCGCCGTATAATACGGAAGATACGAAACCAGCAGGGGGCGCGGCCCGATGAAGCTCATATCCCCCTTTAAGATGTTGTAAAACTCCGGCAGCTCGTCTAAGCTGCTCTTGCGCAAGAGCTTCCCGAAGGTCGTTAAGCGCACCTCGTCCGGCAAAAGATTCCCGTCCGCATCCCGTTTGTCGTTCATCGAACGGAACTTGTACAGGCGGAAAATCTTCTCGTTCTTTCCGGGCCGGTCCTGATGAAAAAACACGGGGGACCCCAGGTTCACGCGCACAAGCGCAATCAAAACCAGATACAGCGGGCTTAAGACAATGAGCACGATGAGCGAAATCACGATATCCAGCATCCGTTTGACAACGTGCTTATACATTCGCTTCCTCCGTCGCCGGGTGGTAGGTCTTGACAATCTCCATCACGAGACGTCGCACGGAATTGCTTTCGGCCTTCGCCGCATCATTCAACTCATGAAGCTGCTTGAAGAAGACGTCCTCGTCCACCTCGATGGGCTTTCCGATGTGGATGAGCCTGTTCGCCGTTTCCTGCATGCCCTCTTCTTCCATCAGCATTTCTTCGTATAGTTTTTCGCCGGGACGTAAGCCCGTAAACTCAATCCGGATGTCCTCGCCCACGCGGTAGCCGCTTAGCTTAATCAGGTTCTCCGCAAGGTCCAAAATCTTCACGGGCTCTCCCATGTCGAGGACAAAGATTTCGCCGCCCTTTGCGTAGGCGCCCGCCTGCAGCACCAAAGACACCGCTTCCGGAATCGTCATAAAGTAGCGGATGATTTCGGGGTCCGTGACCGTCACGGGGCCGCCCGCCTCAATCTGTTTTTTGAACAGCGGAATGACGCTGCCGTTCGAGCCCAGGACGTTCCCGAACCGCACCGCGACAAATTCCGTGTCGTATTTGTTGTTGAAGGTCTGCACGATCATCTCGCAGATCCGCTTCGACGCTCCCATGATGTTTGTGGGGTTCACCGCCTTGTCCGTCGAGATTAAAACGAATTTTTCCGCGCGGTTCATGGCCGCCGCCATCGCGGTCTTAAAGGTGCCGAAGACGTTGTTCTTGATTGCCTCATTCGGTGACGTTTCCATGAGCGGTACGTGCTTGTGCGCCGCCGCGTGGTAAACAATCTGCGGACGGTACTCCGCAAAGATTTCATCCATGCGTCTGGTGTTGCGCACGGACGCGATGAGGACCCGTAAGTCAAGCTCCGGATGCGCGACGATCAGCTCCTGCTGCAGCTCGTACGCGTTGTTTTCGTAGATGTCGACGATGATGAGCTGCGCGGGCTTGTGGTCCGCGATCTGCCGGCAAAGCTCCGAACCGATGGAGCCGCCGCCGCCCGTGACCAGGACGCGTTTCCCCGAAACATAGCCGATGATGGATTCGATGTCGACCGTGATGGGCTCGCGTCCCAAAAGGTCCTCGACCTCGACGTCGCGCAGCCTTGAAACATTCACATCGCCCTTCACAAGCTGGTACATGCCGGGCAGCGACCGCAGCTTGCAGTTCGTTTCCTTGCAGATTTCCAGAACCTGCGCAAGGTCCTTGCGCGGTGCGCTGGGCAGCGCCACAATGATCTGATCGATGTTGTAAAGGTCCGCGCACTCCCGGATCTTCTCGCGGCCGCCCACGACCTTGATGCCCTGGATAAAGCGTCCCCACTTGTTCGGGTCGTCGTCGATGATGCACTGGATGCGCATCGAAAGGTAATGCGAGTTCACAATCTCCTTGATGATGATGTTGCCCGCCTCACCGGCACCCACGACCATGACGGAGATTCCGTTGTCCTTATTTAAGTTCCTGCGTTTCTGCGAGCGGAAGAACCGGTACGAGAAGCGGCAGGCAAAAATCAATGTGATGAGTAAGAAGGTGTAGAGGAAGTAGTAGCTCTTCGGCACCGCCTGTTCCTGCGTTTTGAATAGCTGCAGCCCGACACCGTTGATGACGCCGGAAAGAACGCAGGCGACAACTAAGTTTTGCATTTCCGCCTCGCCGGCAAAGGCCCAGAGGCTGTCGTAGAGCTTGAACAGGTAAAAAATCAGAATCGTTAAAATGATGTTTACGGGCAGAAAGCGGTTGACCGGATTCATGAAGTGCTCCGGTATCTGGCTGACGCTGAATTCGTAACGCATCACAATCGCGATGTAGCTTGCCGCGATGACGGCCGCCACATCGTAGATAATCAGTGCGATCCTGCGATAGAGTTTTGCAAAGTTGAATGGCTGCTTTTCGTTCATATCGTTTGTTTCGTTTTCTCTTTCCAATACAGCGGCATGACCGCGAGTAACAGCGCGATCGTCATGGGGTTCGCGAAATGGAAGTTCCACTCGGTCAATCCCACAACCATAAATCCGGCGAGGATGCCAAAGGGCAACAGCGCGCCGCGCTTCACACCCGTGACAAGACCTGCAACAAGCCAAAGCGCAAACACAATGCCCGTCACGATGCCGAAGTCATACGCGACCTGTAAGTAAACATTGTGCGCGTGCACGATGACCGTGCCGTCCGGCAGCGTCGCGCCCATTGTGTCATGTCCTTCCATGTTCATCGACGCAAGGTACGACTTGAAAATCGTGATGCGTCCGTTCGAGAACTGCTCCACGCTGTCCTCGTAGCCCTCCTGCGTCCGCGCGCGTCTTGCGCCGGAGTCAGGCGTCATGAGCGGGTTGCCGTACGGATCGTAGATGGGCTCCTTGTTCTCGTCGTAGTTGTAGCGGTCCTCCGGGAAATCGTACCCCAAGTCTTCCATTCCCAGAATCTTTGTCGTGAAGTGTCCGTAAAACCGCTCCACGCACATGAAGTTGCGGTGATCCCAGTTCACGCCGCCGCCGATGCGCTTGTCCGTATCCTCGACCTCAAAGGTCTTAGGGTGTGCCGCCATCGCGGGCAGGGTGCGCTGCAGGGTGAACACCGCGGGGAAAAGGAGCAATACGCTTAAAAGGACCGTTAAAATCATCTGCCCCGCCGCGCGGACGCGCTTTTCCTTCACCAGACGCACGGCTGCAATGAGCAACGCCATGCCCGCCACCACCACCGCAAGGTAGGCGGTGCGCGAAAGCGTGAAGATGACATAGGCACTCACAAGCCCCAAAAACACGCACTGCAACAGCGCTTCATTCAGACAATCCCTGAAAGAAACACTGCCCTTAGTATTATACACCTTTATCATGCGGACAAGAAGCAGAACGAGCGCCGCACACAGCATGATGGTCAGGTACTCCGCCGTGACCGTCACCGTATGAAACCGCATCGCGTAGCGCGAGGTTTTATAACCGGCATAGACGCGGAAGATTAAGCAATAGCCCACGGTGTGCAAAAAGTTCAGAACCAGACCGCCGGAGAGGACTTGCATCCAGGCATCCTTCTCCTTCCAAAGCGCAAAGCAAAGCGCCGTCACCGCGTAACCGGCAATCAAAACGACCACCCACATCTTCCCGTGACGGAAGGCAATGAGAAAGGCTGCCAGCACAATGCTGATCATGCCGAAGACAGACAGGCGCACGCCTTGTCCCTGCCCTTGCTTTGCGCGTTTGCGCATGGTTGTGACAAAGCACAGAAGAACCGCGATTGCAAGCGCGACACAGATTGCACTCAAGGTCGTGATCAGGTTGTGGAGTTCATACTCTTTTTCTTCCGCCGGAACAAGATGTCCCCTGACGTAATAGATGCCAGATCCGCAGGCAATTGCGGCATACGCGATGAGACCCTTCCACGGAAGCTCTTTCAAGTCAAAGAACAACAGCATCAGAAGCAACAGCGCCACCATAATCTGACGTTCGGAGATGCGGTGGAAGATATCCGCCGTGCCGTTCATGTAGTCCGTGCTGTACCACAGCATGGCGGCGATGCAGCACATCTGCAAAAAATGCACGACATGCTGCGTTACGGAATGAGTCAGGGGGACGGGTACAGTGACACGAGGTGACAACACAGAACCGTCCCCGTTGTCACCGGCGTTCATCCCCTCTGAAACACTCTTATTAATCACATACAACCCAACGCCCCACGCAATCAAGATCCCGAGCCCGTAGAACAAAAGGTCCGGCAGGCGGTCGTCGAATTTCATCAAGGGAAAGTTGAGCACAAACAGCGTGCCGAAGAAGATGCAGCAAAGCGGGTTCCCCACCACCTGCACCACGCGGCGCACGCTGACGGGCGGGTCAATCTTTAACGGTCCCGTGTGCTCCGCCGGTGGCGCCCTCCACGGAAGAACGGGCAAGCCGAACCTCATCCGTACAACCGCACAGGATACGAGCGCAAGAACGACAATCGCCGCCATGATCCCTAAGGAGTCAGACTTTGAGACGGGCAGCTCATACGTGATGTGTCCCGCAAAGGTGCGCTGCTCCACCGTCGTGTCGTGATAATAAACTTCGTGTATGTAGGGGGAGGTCTCTTCGCCCGTCGCACTGTATCCCAGGCGCAGCGTCGAATACAATCCCCGGAACATCAACAGATATTGCTCGCCCGGCTTGACCGCAAGGTTTAAGGGCAGCGTCACATAGCCGGGAATCGTTTCTTCCTCTAAATCATAGAAGCGCTGCGTGACAATCTGATACGCGGGGTCCAACACGTTCAGCCCGATGTAGCGCCCCAAGGTAACTTCATCGATGTAGACCGTGACCGAACGGATGAAGTCGTACTGCGTCGTGAACTTCTGAATGAAGGTGTCGTCACGCGTCACCGCCTCGGAGATGTCCGCAATTTCACCCTGTGCATACGCCGTTTCTGTCTGCTGATAAACCCTTGCGGGATAAACCGACAACAGCAACAGAAGTCCCGCTATGAGGATCACCGCCTGAATCGCGGTGCTTTTTTTCATGGTCTTATTCATCCGCGGGCTTCAAATCCTTCGTTGTCTCGCGGATGACATACTGCGGCGAATGGTTGCCCGTCATGTAGAGCCTGCCGATATACTCCCCGACCAGCCCCAGCATCACCATGATCATACCGCCCATCAAAACAATCGCGCACATCATGGCGGAGAATCCCAACGGCACCTCCGGATTCACAAACTTTTTAATAATTGTATAGATGCCGTACAAAAATCCCAAAAGCGCAAAGACGCCGCCCGTAAAGGTCGCCACGCGCAAAGGCTTGATGCTGAAGGCGGTGAAGCCGTTCAGCCAAAGCGAGAAGAGCTTGCCGAAGGTGTAGCCGCTGCGTCCGATCTCGCGGCTCTTGTGCTGCACGTCAACGTTCACGATGTTTCTTGTCGTGCGCAGCACCAGCCCCACAACATACGGATAGGAGCCGTCATACTTCATCATTTCATCCGCGACAAAACGCCTGACCGCGAAATAGCTCGAGACATAAAGCGCCTTCGGCTTGCCGATCAAAACCCGTGCCATCCATTCATTCAACGCGGTACCGAAGTTGCGTGCTGCGGAATGCTGCTTGTTCAGGTAGCGCGCGTACACGGCATCCGCGCCTTTTTCAATCGCCGCGATGAGCTTCGTGCTTTCCTTTGCGGGGGTCTGCCCGTCATCGTCCAGACACACGATGATGTCGCCTGTTGTCGCATGAAAGCCCGCCATGAGTGCCGCGTGCTGACCGAAGTTGCGCGCAAGGTTGATGCCCGTTACGTTTTTCTTGTCTCTTGCCAGCCGCGCAATGACCTCCCATGTCGCATCGTCATCCGGTGACGCGTCGTTGACGAGAATGACCTCCGTCTCGAACTGCGAAAGCTCCGCATACGTCGCCTCAACCTCCTCCACCACCTGCCTGATGGTCAGTGCGGAGCAATAGCACGGTATGATGAAACTGATTTTTTTCATACGCCTCCTTATAACTGCATCCTGGTGAACAGCATGTTGACCTTCGTTCCGTCGGAGCACAAAGTATCTTCATGCGCTTCGACAATCACGGCACCTGCCTTCGTCCAGCTCTTTGTCGATGCCTGATTGCCTTCAATAATCTTTCCGGTTAAGCTCTTTAATCCCAGTGTGTTTTTACAATAGTCCTTTACAAGCGCGATGCACTCGGTGCCGTAACGCTTCCCGGCGGCATCGTCCTCGCCGATCAAAAACCCGTAGTCCGCTTCCTTGTTCTCTTCATCGATGTCCTGTAAGAACACCGTACCCACGGGGCGCATCCCTTCCTTCTCGCAGATAATAAACTGGATGACCTTGCCCTGCAGCACCTTTTCGCGGTACCATGCATCGTGCATTTCTTCCGTAAACGTCTCGCGGAACATGAAGTTGTGCCGCACGCGTTCGTTGTTGCGCCACTTCACAATGAGGGGCGTATCCTCCTCCGTTATGGAGCGAAGAACGATGCGCTCTCCCGTCAGCGTCACGTTATGCGGTTGGCTTAACGCTTGTGCATCCACGCCGGGAATCCCTCACTTTGTCACGTCATAAATATAGAAGGTGTCCGCCACCGTGTCTGTTTTCTCCACGGTGATGTTCATGCCCTGTTCCTGTGCGTAATCAACGAGCCACTTTGTGTTCGCCGCATCCCCCTGCGCCTCGCTTAACGAGGTGGTTCGCGCCACGTAATAAACATGCTCCTCTTCCGCAAGCGTGGTTAAGATATCGCGCTGCTTCACCAGCGGGCTCTTCGCCGCCCAGCCGCCTAAGAATTCATACTGCATGTAGCGGTTGTCGACGTTTTCAAATGCCTTCTCCGTATAAGGCACGAACGAATACACGTCCAGAAGATAGGTGTTTTCCGGCGCCTGTTTCATGTAAGCAAACAGCTCATTGTAGGGCTTGTTGATTTCCTCGCGGCTGTTTCCCTCGTTTTGCGCGATGATGATCTGCACCGACAAAAACGAAATCGTAATCATGGTCAGCATAAACGCCATCGCCATGCGGAAGGATTTCACCTTCGTCACGTTGTCCCAGTTCCAGCGCTTCTGCTGCACGGCATCCGCATACGTCACCGGCAGCTTCTTGCCGTCCGGGCCCCTGCGCCGCTTCGTCTCCGGCATCTTCGCGTACACCGCCTTGCTGATCTCGATGCCCAAAAAGATGTGAATGCGGTTCAAGAGCATCGCGAACAAAATCGCGACCTCGACAAAGTAAAGTCCGTGTGTCACGCGCACCGGATCGCGGCCGCGCATGAGCAAAAACATCCAAAGCGCACTGCGCACGAGGAAGAACAAAATAAGCTTTGGCACAATCGCACGCATCGCACTCGCGCTCAAAATCGCCACCGTTCCGTCCTCGTCCACCTGCGGCTCCTCCGGCATCATGTAAAGCAAGAGAACCGCCGCGTAAAACAAAATCGTAATCAGGTTCCAGGGCGCATCCGTCTGCGGATACGGATAGGACTCCGGCATCGCGATGTGCCGCAGCCGGTAGAAGTATTCGCCCAGCGCCGCACCAAAGGACTTCCCGACGCCAAGCCCCGTTTCCTTCTCCTTTCCGGTCATATACTCCGCCGCCTTCTCCATCAGCTCCGCGTCAATGCTTTCGGACAGGCCGAAGTTGTAATTGGACAACAAAACGCTTTCCGCTTCCCCGATGCCGTTCTCGTCAAAGAACGCCGCATCCTCTTCGTAGGTCGGAATCGTATGGAAGTCATACAGCTCCGTGCGTGCGTCAAACAGGCGCATGAATTCCTTCCAGTCGCTTCTGCCATAGCCCGCACCCTGCTGCACCATGGAAATCCCCATGCACACACACAGCACGGCGAAGCCCGTGACGAGTTCTCCCGTTTCCTTCGACATCCGTTTTGTTCCGGTTCCGGATTCTTCGGCCTCCTTCCGGTCCTCCTTCAACGCGTTCCAGAGCCGGTAGAGGTATGTGCAAGCCACCATGGGCAGGGTTAAGAGCATCATTTCGCTGCGGATGACAAAGGCAAGGGTGAGCAAGAGTGCGCTGGCGACAAGACCGCCGCGTCCCTTTGTCACGAGCACAAGAAATGCCGCGGTGCCGGAGAGCATCGCGCAGGTGAAGGTGTACTGCAAAATCACCAGATGCGGAATCGTGAGCGTCACAAAGATGCACAAAATGAGCAGGCATGTGATGATGCGCCGCGCACGCTTTTCCTTCGAGTCAATCTGGACGAAGGAAAGGCTGTGGAACAGAATGACACAGAGGCATGCGAACTGGATGCCTGAAAGAAACAAGGCGTACCAGTTAAGGCCCGGTGCGATTTTGTAAAGCAGGCTCAGCAGCAGCCCCGCGGGATAAAGCATCTGGATGTTGTGCGCCTCCGGAACGCCCGTGTAAGCGCCCGAGGTGATGTTTTTGATCAAGACATCATCGTTTAAGTCAAGGTAATAATCCAAGCCCGCGCCAATCGCAATCATGAGCGCAACCACCGCCGCTACGGCAATGCAAAGATACGTGCCCGTTGATTTCTTTTCTGTCATGTTACTGTGCCTTGTAGAAGGTCTTTACGCTTTTTACGACCTCCTGCAAGTCCTCCTCCTTTAATCCGTAGTACATGGGCAGGCGCAATAAGCGCTCACTCTCTTTTGTCGTGTATTCGTCTTCTCCCGCAAACACGCCGTACTTTAAACCGGCGGTCGCCGAATGCAGCGGAATATAATGTGACGCAGGCAAAATCCGGTCATTAAGCATGTGCCTGATCAGGGCGCTGCGTTCCTCCAAATCCCTGCACTTGATGTAAAACATGTGCGCGTTGTGCTTGCAGTGGGCAGGGACAACGGGAAGTTCAATCGTTTTATCTTCCGCCAAAGGGCGCAGTTCGTCATAGTAGCGTTGCCAACTATGCAGGCGGTCTTCATTGATGGCATCCGCTTCGCACAGTTGTCCGTAGAGATAGGCGGCATTCAGTTCGCTCGGAAGGTAGGAGCTGCCCGGCATGATCCAGGTGTACTTGTCGACCTTGCCCAGCTTATAGAGCGTGCGGTTCGTGCCCTTCTCGCGCATGATGGTCGCGTTGTCGACGTAGGTGGCATCGCGCATCAAAAGCGCACCGCCCTCGCCCATCGAGTAGTTCTTCGTTTCATGAAAGCTGTAGCAGCCCATGTCGCCCAAGGCGCCCAGCGCCTTTCCTTTATAATACGCGTTCACGCCCTGCGCGGCATCCTCGATGACCAGCAGGTTATGGCGCTTCGCAATGTCCAAGATTGCATCCATCTCGCAGCCGACGCCCGCGTAGTGCACCGGAACGATGGCCCTTGTCTTTTTTGTAATCGCTGCCTCGATCTTGTTCTCGTCCAGGTTCATCGTGTCCGGGCAGATGTCCGTAAGACCGCCTTTGCGCCGCGCAGCACGAAGGCGTTCGCGGTCGACACGAAGGTGTAGGAGGGCATGATGACCTCATCGCCTTCTTTGATGTCCGCCAGCAGTGCCGCAAGCTCCGTCGCGTGCGTGCAGGAGGTCGTGATGAGGCATCGCTCCACACCCGTCCGTTCCTCGAACCAGGCGTTGCAGCGCTCCGTGAATTCCCCGTCGCCGCAGATTTTGTGCGCGTCGATTGCTTCCTTAATATATGTCTCCTCTGTCCCGACATGCGGCGGGATGTTGAAGGGGACTTTATAATCGCTGTAAGAATCTCTCATTTGTACTCATTCCTTCTTTTCGATAAACATCTTTCTCGTTATAAAATTATACACCATAACGACGCCTGTCGCGCCGAACTTGAAAAACCAGTCTTTTGCGAAATCCCGGCTCATGATTCCCTGAAGCCACGGCCAGTTTGCGTAAATCACATCCATCCCGATGAACATGCAGATTTCGTTCACGACAAGGCCGATGATGCTCAAAATCAAAAAGATCATGAACTCCTTTTTGCGGCTCATATCGTCCTTGCGCACGAACACATATTTCATCGACAGCAGGTAGTTTGCCACCACGGATACCGCAAAGGCAATCGCCAAAGACAGATAGATGTAAGGCGGAAACGCCTGCGCGATGCCGCTTGTTTCAAAGATCAGGTTCATCACGCGGTAAATGACGTAATCGATGATGAAGCAGATCACGCCCACAATGCCGAATTTTGCGATTTGTTGCATCAGTTTATTCATGGTACTCCTTTTCCTTAATAGCCGCGGCTGCTTGTTATACAAATATAAATGTCATACTCGTCTTCGTAATCACCCTCACCGTTCATGCGTTGTTCCTTACGGTAGTGGTGTTCGTTCATGTACGCCTGCAGGATTTCCCACTTTTGTGCGCCGAGAGCTGTGCCCGTGTAGTCCGCTTCGCCCGTTGCGGGATTCTTCTTTACGATCATGATGGGGGCGCCTTTCATCGTTTGCAGGGCTTTTTCGAATTCCGCAACCGTAATGCTGTCCAAATCCGGCCAGCTGGTGAAGAGCGCAGGTTCAATCTCCATCAGGTACGGCAGGCCGGGCGCAGTGCCAAACTGGATCATGCCCCAAGCTTCCTCGCCGTACGCTTCTCCCTGCGCCTCGACCTCGCGGTAGGTTGCAAGACGTTCATACAGACTCTCGAGCGTTGCGGCGTTCTTTGCGGTGGTCTTCATGCCGTTTGCGCGCGGGATGGCGGTGATTACGGTGTCGCGCGGGGTTCCGTCGGTGCCGTCGCGAAAGCTATAATTTACATGAAAGAATGCGCCCTGCACGGCGAGCACCGCCGCGACGGTCACGAGCGTGAAGGACAGGCTCATGAGCACGCAGTATCCAATATTGACGGTACCGTAGCCGCCCGCGCTCATGAGACGCCAAGCGCTCCGTCGAGCCTGTAGTCTCGACTCTGCGGCGTCTAAATCGCGCGGTTCGGCCACGGCACCTGTATTGTGTTCCATACTGCTTGAATTCGTCTGTCTTACGTTGTGATTCGTCCCTGCTATGCTCTCGTGCAGTGGCGTATTGGGCTGAGAAAAAGAGAATCTGGACTTCGCGGCGTCTAAATCGCGCGGTTCGGCCACGGCACCTGTACTGTGGTTCATACTGCTTGAATTCGTCTGTCTTACGTTGTGATCCGTCCCCGCTATGCTCTCGTGCAGAAGGCGTGTTGCTACTAATAACAGGATGGGTGCGACGAGGAAGAGGTTGTTGAGGAGCGGGTAGGTGTAGTTGTTGCTGCCCAGCGGCGTGATGAAAATCAGGACAAGCGCCGCAAGGGAATACCGTGCGATGTGCTCGTCGCGGTATTTCACGAGCGTGTACACGCACAGCACGATGCCGAGGATTAAGAGCCACATCGCGGGCTCGAAGATGGCGTCGTAGTAGTGGTAGCTGCGCGTGAAGACGCCGCGCCTGTACATGATGAAGATGCTGAACAGGACAATGAGCACACAGAACACCCCGCTCATGAGACGCCGGGCACTCCGTCGAGCCTGTAGTCTCGACTCCGTGGCGTCTAAATCGCGGGCTTGTTCCGTGCGCTCATCCATATCTGACACCACGCTTTCATCAAGGGACGAGCGCTTTGTGTTCATGCTCGCTATAGAAGTCTGTAGTCTCGACTCCGTGGCGTCTAAATCGCGGGATTGTTCCGTGCACTCATCCGTTTCTGACACTACACTATCATCAGGAGAAATGCGCTCTGTGTTCATGCTCGCTGTGATATGGAGAATGAGTGTGCAAATGCACACCGCCGCGAGCAGCGGCAACATTTTTGCGAGACTGGTGGTGTAGGTGCGAAGGATTGCGGTGAGCATGCCGGCGGCACCATAGTCTTCGGCGGTGCCCGTCATGGTGAAGAGGGCTTTGATCATCTCACCGTACGCGCCCGCGCCGTAGCGCAGCACGATTGCGAGCATGGGCAGTCCCATACCTGCGACATAGCCCGCGATGCAAAGAAGCGTCCTTTTTACGGCAACCGGTAAGGTTTGCTTGCGGCGCCATGCGTCAAACCACACCACGAGAATCAGCGCCATGTTGGTCAGGTTTGCGAAGCGGACCATGATGTTGAGTCCCAGACAAAAGCCCGCGAAAAAGTGTGTCATGGGGACGGGTACGGTGACACACTTCAGCACCAGCACGGTACCCAGTGTCAACAGCAGGTAGGTGAGGTAGTTGTAGAGAATCACGTGCGGACACCAGCAAAGCGACAGCGCGATGAACTCGCCGGCGAAGATGATGAACGCACGGTGAGTCAGGGGGACGGGTACAGTGACTCGTTTT
>JAFSRL010000137.1 GCA_017446125.1 Lachnospiraceae bacterium | reverse complement strand
ATGCGAACAGACAAGGTGGCAGGTACAGAATACGACAAGCTCTGTGATTTTGAAAACCTGTACCGTGCTTTTCGTCTTGCGGCAAGGGGCAAACGGGGAAAGGGCGACATCATTGCCTTCGAGTTGGATCTCGCGAAAAACCTGTGGTCGCTTGCGGAGGAATTAAAGAACGGAACCTACCGCCTGTCCGGGTACTATCACTTTCAGGTGCACGACCCGAAGACGCGCGAAATTCAAGCGCTGTATTTCCGTGACCGTGTGGTGCAGCACAGCTTATGCGACAACATCCTGCGTCCGTACTTTGAAAATCGTCTGATTCATGACTGCGTCGCCTGCAGGCGCGGAAAGGGTACACAGTTTGCGGTAGACCGCCTGACAGCGTTTTTAAGGGCGTTTTACAAGGAACACGGCACAAACGGCTATATCCTGAAGTGCGACGTGCGCAAGTATTTTGACAACATCGATCACGCGGTTTTGAAGGGACTGCTGAAAGACTTCCCGGATGAACGGGTGCGCGCACTGCTCTTTGACATCATTGACAGCCATCATCCGGACACGGGAAAGGGACTGCCGCTCGGCAATCAAAGCAGTCAGTGGTTTGCGCTGTACTATCTGGACCGGATCGACCGGCTGATCAAGGAAAAGTACCGTATCCGGTATTACACGCGCTATATGGATGACCTTGTGCTGGTGCATGAAGATAAGGATTATCTGCAGCAATGCAGGAAGGAAATCGAACGTGTTGCGTGGGAGGAAAGGAAGCTCACGTTCAACGAAAAGACACAGGTGTTTCCGCTTTCGGAGGGCGTGGATTATGTCGGCTGGCACTTTTATGTGACGGATACCGGCAAGGTGATTCGGCGGCTTCGGACAAGCAACAAGAGACGCTTCAAGCGCAGGCTGAAGGCGTTTCAGAAGCAGTATCAGAAAGACGAAAAGACATTTGAGGAGATCAAACAGAGTCTCGCGAGCTATAACGGACATTTGAAACACGGACATACGTGGAAATTGAGAAAGAAGATATACGGGGATTTTGTGCTGACACATGCACAGGCGAAAGAGAAAAGTGATGGCGTTGAAGGTGTATTTGGATAGCTGCTGTTATAATCGTCCGTTTGATACGCAAACACAATTGCGTATCACAATGGAAACGCAGGCAAAGCTGATGATTCAGGAGTTTGTTTCGTCAGGAAATATAGAGCTTGTTTCTTCATTCGTTGTCGCTTATGAACAAAGCAGAAATCCCTTTCAGGAACGGAAAGAGAGTATTATAAATTTCATCAAACGGTATGCAACTGTAATTGTGGATTCCGATAAGATTAGAGAGATAAGGGATTTAGCGGGGCCTGTCATGGAGACGGGGATCAAGCGGTTGGATGCTTACCATATCGCCTGTGCCTTGTATGCGGGTTGTAACTGTCTGCTGTCGGTAGATGACCGTTTATTGAAATACCGGACAGAGAAGATGCAACTGATGAATCCAATAGATTTTATTAAGAGTTGGAGGTAACGGATGCAAAATACAGCGGAAACACTGACACGGGGAATGAAGTGCCTTACGGATGGGTTGGGGATTGTTGAAACAGAGCGTTTCATTTCTATCGTTTTAAGAGAGCAGGCGGATTATACCAAATGGAGACAACAGTATTATGATGATCTGAGTGATGATGAAATAGAATATGATATTACAAATTTTACGCAGAATCATCCGAAATCATTCGGATCTTAAGAGTATGTGCGTTCGTTATGGGAAGAGTGATTGGGAATACGCAAAGACACACCCACATCGTTGAAAACACAGCGGTTATAAAACAGGAAAGATGACACCATACTTGCCAGAAGCGGAAGAGAAAGGAGTAAAACGTATGAAGAAAAAGAAAACAAGGTTGAGAAGGAGGGTGACAGCGGCACTTTGCGCACTGCTTGTGTTGAGTGCGGTGTGCGGCGCGGGAAGTGTGCTGCCGGAGCGCGTGAGGGACGCGCTGCCGGATAGCGTGCACGAAGCGCTTGCCCCGATCACGGCACAGGCGGCAGGTGGCGATTCTGCGATCGTCATGGGAACGGCATCCGTGCTGGGACAGACGGGTGACTTTAATAATGATCACACTAACACGCAGATCGTCCATTATGGCGGACAACGCTGGTATGTGGTTGGCTATAATGGGACAGGAGTCGCGGCCAACGCCGACACGATGACGCTGATCTCTGTCGGGAATCTCGAAGTGGATGTTCAGTTTAATCCGGATCCTTCAGCCGCAGGCGCTAACCACTACGGCGGGAGTACACTGAAGAGTAAAGTGGATGTGCTTGCAAGCACTTTCTCATCGGGTGAACAAAAAGCCGTTATACCAAGAACGCTTGATTCCGGAACATACAACACAACCGAGCCGTGGGAGACAGATTGCGTGGCAGGATCACAGGTGACTGACGCGATCCTCTGGCCACTTTCTACAAAAGAAGCAAATGCGATGAATGCTAATCTGCGTCAAGCGGATCCGGCTAATCCCGGTTGGGCAACAAGCTACTGGTGGCTGCGCTCGCCCGGCTACTATGATATCTTTCGCGGCGAATGTCTTCATCGACGGCTTCGTCTACATTCAACGGTTACTTCGTGCTCTTTGACGACGGCGTTCGTCCCGCTTTTTATTTGAATCTTAACTCTGTTCTCTTCTCATCTGCCGCCGTAGGCGGCAAATCCTCCGGCGCCGT
>JAFSRL010000136.1 GCA_017446125.1 Lachnospiraceae bacterium | reverse complement strand
GTCCCCGTCCCCCTGACTCATTTAAAATACTCCCGCATCACCTCACTATGATGCCCCTTCACGATCAGGTGGTGGTTGCCGATGGATTCCGTCAGGAAATAGCTGACGGATTCCGCGAGCTTTAACTCGATTTGCGTTCTGCAAAGATTGTGCTCCGTGAGGTTGCGTTTCAGTTCCCCGTCGGAGACAAAGAAGTGCTCCATCATCCCGTCGGTCTTAAACACCGTCACGGGTCCCTCCGTGATGCGACCGCGGAAGGCAACACCGATCTGGGATTCAAAGTGCGTCATGATTTCAAAATCTTCCGGCATCGCAATCGGCAGCGTGCAGTGCGCAAAGACGATCTCATTGTTCTCGACATCAATCCGGCTGGGGTTCGCCATAAAGACCGGCTCGCCGGTCAGCTCGCCCAAAAGGATCATTGAGAAGAGTGCCGGCACATCTCCCTCGCAGGAAGCGTAGATGCCCTCGGAGTTTAAGATTGCAAGCGCGGAGCAGCCGGTCGAATGCACCGTGTCCAAAAGATCAAAGCAACGTACCGTCAGCCCGTCCAATTGATACTTGTCCGCCAGCCTGCGCAACGCTCCGTAGATATAGAAAGCCTCTTCAACTTCACCCGCATCGTAGCCCTTGCTCTTGATGAGCTCGGTATATTTGTTGTCCTCGTATGCGCGGACCTTCACCTCCGCCAAAAACTCCTCCATCGGGATGTCGATGATCTCGATGCCGGTTTTCTTCTTACATTCCGCGGCATCCACTTCGGAAGCAATCAACCAGTCGGAGGGCTTCCCGACACGTGCGACCTTCATTTTGGAAACACGCTCTTTGGCGGCCGCCACCCGCGCGATTGCCTTGATGCGCGACGCAACGTACGCGTCGGAGCCATGGATGATCTCGCCGTGAATGTCGTGCTGCTTGAGATAAGAAAGAATCTCCATCGATGCCGCGAGCGAATTGTTCGCGCCGGTCGTCAAAAGATAGCAGGGCTTCGGGAGCTTTTCCAATTGCTGTAAAAAGATACCCTCCGTTCCGCCGCCGCCGATGAACTCAAGCGCCAGGTCGTACTGCGAAAGCCGGTCCGCCTGCGCGAGTTCGAACTCGAATCCTGTCAGCTCGCCCAACGTTTTCAACCATGGAAAGTTGCCCTCGTCCGCGATTGCCGCCGCTGCCGTTGATGACACCACATAAAAAACACCAATCTTCATAAGAACCTCCAATCCTGCGCCGTGCGCTTTTGCCTACCTGTAAAATATGATATCATAAAACCCGGCGAAGCCGAAGACAAAATGGATTGCGAGGAAGTTACGATGGCAGTTTACACGATGACCAAAACCTATCACACCAAGGGACACATGGGCATGATCGACGTGACGGAGGATTTTCAGGCAGCGATTGCGGGCGCGGCCAAAGAGACCGGCATGAAAAGCGGCATCATCACCGGCTTTACGACCGGCGGGGTTGCAGGATTGACGACACTTGAGTTCGAGCCGGGACTGGTCGGGCACGATTTAAAGGCGGCGCTTGATGTGTTTTCGCCGTACCTGGATGAGAACGGCAGGGTCATCCATTATCATCACCACGACACCTGGCATGATGACAACGGATCGTCCCACATCAAGGCGGCGCTGTTGTCGCCGTTCATCACAATCCCGTTTGTCGATGGCAAGCTCACGATCGGGCCTTGGCAAAACCTGACGCTCGTTGAGTGCGACACACGCGACCGTGTGCGGGACATCGTGTTTCAGGTGATGGGTGAATAAACGTAAGGAGGCAGGAGATGAAAGTACTGGTATTGAACGGAAGCCCGAAGGCAGCGGGCTGCACGGCAACGGCGCTGGATGAGGTGATCCGTGTGCTGAACGCGGACGGCATCGAAACGGAACTCATTCAGGTCGGAAGCAAGGACATCCGCGGATGCGTTTCATGCAATCACTGCGCGGAGGCGGGGAAGTGTGTGTTTGACGATTTGGTGAATGAGATTGCGCCAAAGCTTGAGGCGGCGGACGGCCTGCTCATCGGCTCGCCCGTCTACTACGGTTCTCCGAACGCGACACTGATTGCGCTCATGGACCGGCTCTTCTACAGCACGCACTTTTCCAAGCACATGAAGGTGGGCGCGGCGGTGGTAAGCTGCAGGCGCGGCGGCAACACGGCGTCCTTTGACGTGCTGAACAAATACTTTACGATCAGCAGCATGCCCGTGGCGTCAAGCACCTACTGGAATCAGGTACACGGCTTTTCCGCGGAGGATGTGAAAAAGGATCTCGAGGGGCTGCAGGTCATGCGTAACCTCGGGCACAACGTGGCGTTCATGATCAAAGCAATCGCGGACGCGAAAGAAAAGTACGGCATGCCCGTCGCGGAGAGCGGCGCGTTTACGAGCTTCCCGGATGGGAAGTGAGTCAGGGGGGCGGGTGCGCTGACTCATTTGATTTGCACTTCATGTAAAAAAGGGCAATATTTGCACTTTTGGTTAGTTTGGTGCAATTATTGCCCTTTGGCATCTTCTCTCAAGAAACAAAGTCATGAAGCCGGCTTAAACAAGGTGTTGCCGCTTTAATATGTTCAAACTTCTATGTAAAGTTATTTACATAGAAGTTTTTGACAATCCTCTTGTCAAGGAGGGGTGTGCATGATAGGTTTGCGATACGCTTGTGGGGTGCAGGAG
>JAFSRL010000135.1 GCA_017446125.1 Lachnospiraceae bacterium | reverse complement strand
GATCATCCTTCTCGACTCCTATGCGTTCGACAACGCCTGCATCACGCGGCTGCGGGATGCGTTGTCTTTGGAAGGCGGCACGGACCATGCCGCGCGCATCGCCATCATCGACGACTTCAACCGCGAGGATTTAAACGCGGACATCATCATCAACTATATGCCGGATGCGCATGACGCGCACTACAACAACGCGGACCTTGTGCTCGCGGGCTTGGAGTACGCGCCGCTTCGACCGCAGTTTGCGAGTGAGGCAGCAGAGACACCTCATCCACCGCAAGCGGTCCCCCTTCCCCTCAAGGGGAAGGTTCAAAAGGATGCATACCGCATCCTCATCACCACCGGCAGCACCGATCCGTACGGAATGCGCGATGCAATCCGCAAGATGCTGGAAGAAATAGAGGTGACAGATGGGACAGTCCCCCGGTCACCTTGGGAAACAGGTGACAGATGGGACAGTCCCCCGGTCACCTCTGCCCCGTCCCTCGACATCGTCATCGCGGACGGCAGCGTCAAAGACATGGCGCAACTGATGAAGGAATGCGACATCGCGGTGACGGCAGGGGGAACGACGTTGCTGGAGCTGTGCGCCTTCGGCGTGCCCGCGGTTGTTTTCGCAATGGCGGACAACCAGATGCGTCAGGTGAAGGGACTTGCGGCGCAGGGTGCCATTTTGTATGCCGGCAGTGTGGGTGACGCGACCAGGGACTATGTGACACAGGAGACGGAAGCGGTCGTAAAAAATATCGCGGAGCAGGTGAAGCGGCTTCTGGAGGACGCAGCGTTACGGCAGGCGCTTTCAAGCAGAATGCGCGCTCTGGTCGACGGGAAGGGGGCGGAACGAATCGCCCGCGCCCTCGCGAATGTATAAGTATTCTAACATCTCGGATAATTGTCTGACTTCTTTAAAAAACCTGTTTTTTATCTTATGATTATGCTACTATAGAACAGTGTGTAGCGGTAAGGAGACGCGACGCACGCTTTTGAATGGAGAAAGAGTAACTGGCACTGGTTCGTGGAGGAGAGTTATGTACGAAATCGGGAATGAGTTTTCCTATGTGATTCCGAGCGATGAGCAGGATTTCAGAGAATTGTTCCGGGAGTTCCGCAATGTCACCTACGCAAGAAGCGGACGCGAGGGCTTGGGACTTGTCGCGGATGACATCAGCGGTCAGCGCGGTGAAAAACCGGGCGTTTTAACCGTTTTCCTGCCGGCACTTTGTCCGCCGGAAATGTTGGGGCCGTTCAAGGCGCGTGACATCGAAACCAGGTTTTATCCCCTGAAAAAGGATTTGAAAATTGACGTGGATCAGCTCGAAAAAGCGATCAAGGGCGTGACCTATCCGGTGATTGTAACGATTCCGCATTTCGGCGTCGTGGACCACAGGGAGGAAACCATCCGCTTAAAGGCTGCGCATCCGGAAGCGACCATCGTGGAAGACATCACGCATGTGCTCTACACCCCCACGGTTTACGACCCCAGCGCGGACTACCTTGTGGGCAGCATCCGCAAGTGGATGCCCCTGCCTGACGGCGCGGTTGTGATTAAGAAGGGCGCTCCCTTTGTCAAGGAGCCGAAGGAAGATTTGGAGCCCACCAAGTTCACCTCCTTACGCGAAAACGCACTCCTGTTAAAAACCTCCTACCTGCGCACCGGCGACGCGAAAACGAAGGAAGTCTATGCCGGCATGTTAAAGCAGGCGGAAGAATCCTTGGACGACGGCGCAACCGTGCACCGCATTTCCAAGACCGCGGAACAGATTTTGCGCCAGGCGCGCGTCGTGCGTATCGGCTCCAGAAGAGGCGAAAACTATCACAACCTCTACCAGATGCTGCAGGAACTTTTGCTGGACTTGGGTGAAAAGAACAAGAAGGCGGCGCACGCGTTCCGTCTTTTGCCGGAGGTCTCTGATAAGATTGTCCCGTTCATGATGCCGGTTGTTTTCAGCGCGGAGCTTGACAGGGATAAGATTGCGAAGGAGCTCGAAGCGAAGGGCATTTACACGAAGGTGCTCTGGAACATCGAGCCCGGACAGGCGAAGGCGGGGAGCACGAGCCAGGACATCGCATCGCACATGCTTGCGTTCTGGATTGACCAGCGCTACGACCGCTTCGACATGGAGCACACGACACAGACGTTGAAAGAGGTGCTTGCAAAGCACTTAAAGAGCCTGTAAACGGCGGTAAGCATGAAATTAAGCGTCATCGTTCCCGTCTACAACATGGCGGCGGACGACAAGCTGACATGGTGCATCGACTCACTGATCGCGCAGACGCTCTTTTCGGAAGAAAAAGAGACGATGGAAATCCTTGCGGTCGATGACGCCTCCACAGACAACTCAGCAAAGATTCTTGAAGGCTACGCGGAGCGTTTTCCGAAACGTTTCCGCGTTATCCATTTGAAAGAGAACCTTCACCAGGGCGGCGCGAAGAACGCGGGGCTTAGGGCAGCGCAGGGCGAGTGGATCGGATTCATCGACGCGGACGACTGGGTGACGAAGGATTTCTACGAAACGCTTTTGGCGTGCGCCGAAGAAACAGGCGCGGACCTTGCCGGCTGTGACCACAGCCTTGTGACGACGCACACGTGGGAGACGGGCGAGGTTGTGAAGGACAATGACGCGTCCCAGTCCGGCGTGCTCGATAAGGAAAAATACAAATCCCTGTTGCTGCAGACGGGACACCTTGTGGTCAAGATTTTCAAGCGCAGGATTCTGTTTGCAAGCGGGGAGGAAAACGTTTTTCCGGAGCACATCTTCTACGAGGACAACGCGGTGGCGGCGCGCTTTATGCTTCGGGCAAAGAGCTTTGCGTATGTTGAGCGCCCCATGTATTACTACTACCAGCACGGCACCTCGACCGTGCACACGTTGACGAAGAAGAACCTGGAGGACCGTTTGACGGCAGGCCGCGCGCTCTTAAAGGGGTTGAAGGAAGACGGTGCGCTCAAAGACTATCATGACGAGATAGAGTACATCTTTACGCGGCTGTTTTACGTGAACACTTTGTTTTCGGCGATGCCCGCGGGCACAAGGATGGAAGACAAGTGGGGCTTCACGAAGGCGCTGGCACAGGAGATGGCAAGGACGTTTCCGGACTTTCAGAAGAATCCGTATTATCTGGAACGGACGGACGAAGAGGAAAAGAAACTCATCGCGATGCAGATGAGGTCGCAGTTGAAGTTTTACTGTTACTATAAGCTGCTGTGGGCTTACCGCAGGCTCAGGTATAAGGCGTGAAGAAGATTTTACAAAAACTGAATCTTTTGCTCGATCAAAAACAGAAGCGCCAGATGGGCGGCATCGTGCTGTTGATGCTTTTGGGTGGCGTGCTCGAATCGCTGAGCGTTTCTTTGATTCTGCCCGTGATGTCGATTGTCGTGGAAGAGAACATCCTGGAGGAGAAGCCGTGGTTAAAAGCAATCGCGGACTTCTTTCACATCACGTCAACGACAAAGCTTGCGGTTTGGTTCTTGATTGCCCTTGTCATCACCTTTGTCGTCAAGAATCTGTTTTTGTATTTTGTGCAGGTCGTGCAGTTGCGCTTCGTGTTCACGAACCAGTTTGCGACATCGCGCCGCATGATGATCAACTTCATGAAGCGCCCGTACGAGTATTACCTGGGCGCGGACACGACCGTAATCCAGCGCTCCATCACCTCTGACGTCAACAACATGTACGGTCTGATCTTAGCGCTGCTGCAGTTGATCAGCGAAATCATCGTCTTTGCCTGCCTCGTCATCATTTTGTTTGTGACGAACCCTGCGATGACGATTTCCGTTTCCGCCGTGCTCATCCTCACGCTGCTGGTCATCAAGTTTGTGATCAAGCCCGTCATGAAAAAAGCCGGCGAGGAAAACCAGGAATTCTACAGCGGTCTGTTCAAGTGGATTTCCGAGTCCGTGACCGGCATCAAGGAAATCAAGATCGGGGCAAAGGAAAACTATTTCATCAACGCGTACGCGGACTGCGGCGCGGGGTATGTGAACGCGGTGCAGAAGTACAACCTCTACAACGCCACACCGCGCCTGATCATCGAGACGGTCGCGATTGCCGCGATGGTCTTTTACATGATTGCCGTGATGAGCGGCGGTGTCACGATTCAGGAACTCTTACCGCAGTTGGGCGTCATGGTTGCCGCGGCGGCGAGACTTTTGCCCAGCGCGAACCGCATCAACACGCACCTAACCTCCATCGCGTACTTCGAACCCTTCTTCATGAACGTGAGCGACTCGCTGCAGGATGAGATTAACGACAAAAACGTCGTCTACGACGAACAAAGCTATCGCGAAAAGAAGGCGGTCGAGAAGCTGCCGGTGACAAAGGAAATCACCTTAACGGACATCACCTACCGCTATCCGGAGACGGAGGTCTTCGTGCTTGACCACGCCTCCCTCACGATTCCCGTGGGCAAGAGCGTGGGCATCGTGGGAACAACGGGCGCCGGCAAGACGACGATTGTCGACGTGATGCTGGGACTCTTAAAACCGGAGCATGGTGAAATCCGCGCGGACGGCGTGAAGGTGGATGAGCATTATCACGGGTTCTTAAAGAACATCGGCTATATTCCGCAGACGATTTTCATGCTGGACGGCAGCATCCGCAGGAACGTTGCCTTCGGCGTGCCCGAGGAAGAGATCGATGACGACAAGGTCTGGACGGCGCTGCAGGAGGCGCAGTTGGATACCTTCGTGCGCGGCTTGCCGGAGGGGCTGGATACCGGAATCGGTGAGCGCGGCATCCGCTTAAGCGGCGGGCAGCGGCAGCGCATCGGGATTGCGCGCGCCCTCTTTGAGGATCCGGAGGTGCTCGTGATGGATGAGGCGACGAGTGCCCTGGACAACGAGACGGAAGCCGCGGTCATGGAATCCTTCAACCGCCTGCACGGGAAGAAGACGCTTGTCATCATCGCACACCGCCTGCAGACGATTGAGAAGTGCGATATGGTGTACCGCATCGAAAACGGAAAAGCGGAGTTGGAAAAGGGAAGCGCGTCTTGAACAAGAGAAGGCTATGGATAACGGAATACTGGTACCAGGCTCTTCCCGGCGCACTGCTCGCGGTTCAGGCGGCAGTGTTTCTCATCTTCCGGCAGGAAAGCTATCCGCAGGTGCACGATAACCTGGATCTGTTTGTGGCGCACTATGAGATGATAAAGCGGAGCGGCGCCTTCTTTGCGCAGAACGTTTCCATGCCCATGCTGCACGGCATCGACCGCGATTTGCTGGGCAGCGAATTCAACCTCTACAACCTGATGTATGTACTGCTCCCCGGGTTTTACGCCTACCTTGCGGGATACGCCTTGAAAATCATAACGGGCTTCGTTTCGTTTTTCTTACTTGCGCGGGAATACTTGCAGGCACGGTACGAATGGTGTAAACCGCTTGTCGTCGTGACCGCCTGCGCCTATGCGCTCATTCCGGTTTTCCCTGCGTACGGCATCGCGTTCACGTCGCTGCCGCTGCTCATGTTTTATCTTCTGCGCCTGCACCGCACAAAGTCACGCAGGGAGCTTGTGTTACTCTGTATCGGAATCTTTTGCTATCCCTTCCTTTCGTACTTTGCGTATCACGGCTTCTTTCTTTTGTGCTACATGGCGCTTGCGATTGTCCTGATGTGGATTGTGAAGAAAGCGTTTCCGGTGCGGATGTTTGCCGCGACGGCGCTGTTGTCCTTGGGCTACATGGCATTCGAGTACCGCCTGTTCAAGGCGATGCTGTTTTCGAACACTGTCACGATCCGTGCCGCGATGGAGATGGGGAACGTGACCTTCAAGGAAGCCCTGCTGCACGGGCTTCATGAATTTGTAAACCCTTCCTTCCATGCGCAGGACTCCCGCACATACTTTGTTCTGCCCGTCGTGCTTTTAGGTGCGGTCTGGATCAACGCGATGCACATCAGGAATCACGAGGCGGGAAAAATTATAAGGGATCCGGTCAACTGCCTTCTGGCATGGATTGTGTTGAACTGCGCAAACTACGGGCTTTCACTCTATGCGCCCTACCGCACGCTGTTGGAAACCGTCGTACCCAAGTTGAAGGGCTTTGAGTTTTCCAGAACGTCGTACTTAAATCCCTTTCTCATGTATGCCGCGTTTCTGCTCGTCCTTGTGCGCATGATGTCGCATGCGCGGTTTCATGTCGCGGACGGCGCAAGGCAGAAGCGGATCCGGCGCGCAGCCGCTTTTTCTTCGGCGGCAGCCCTTTTGATTGTGACCTTTATGCCGCAGATGTATAACGATTTTTACTACACCTGCTACAACCAGGCATACAGGATTTTGAAGCAAAAGGAAACGACCTATGTGAACTATCGCGAGTTTTATTCCGCGACGCTGTTTGACGAGGTGAAGGCGGGCATCGATTACAAGGGCGAGTGGTCCTGCGCGTACGGCCTGCATCCTTCGGTTTTGAATTACAACGGCATTGCGACGCTCGACGGGTATCTGGGGATGTATCCCTTAAGCTACAAGGAGGCGTGGGATGAGGTGATTGCGCCCGCAAAAGAGGGGTCGCCCTCCCTTGCATCTTATTTTGAAAACTGGGGCGCCAGGGTGTGGCTGATGAGCGCCTCGGACGAGAATACGTATGCGCCCTTGCGCAACCTGACCTTGCAGGATGAGCGCCTCATCGCGGATACGGAAGCGTTGAAGGATCTGGAATGCACCTACATTTTTTCGAGAATCCGTTTCTCGAACGAGGAGGAAGCCGGTGTCGAACTTACCGGAACGTACGAAGGGCATGACAGCCCTTACGTCATTCATGTGTACCGGTTGAAGGAAGACCGTTCACTTGAGGGGCAGCCGCAGGGGGCGGTTGAGGCGTTATCCGCGGCGGGCGGTGTGGAGGTAT
>JAFSRL010000134.1 GCA_017446125.1 Lachnospiraceae bacterium | reverse complement strand
TCTTTCTGGATTCCCAGAGTCGCCAGATAGCGTTCCAGAAGCAGGCTTCCCCAGCTGTCGGGCAGGCTGTCCGCAAACACGCCGAACAGGCCGCCAAACTTTTGTCTGGAGGATTCCTGCGGGACAAAAACATCGTGTGTCAGCGGGAGCGACCGCGGACTGATGGAAAAGCCTTCATCCAACCACGCCTCATCATATTGAAAGGCAATCCGCCTGTCCGGCATCTCCGCCAGATGTCCCACGACGCGGTCATGATATATGACATTAAGCATTCTGTTTTCTGTCATTGATCACTTCCTCGATGCTTTGATACACCGGCTGGGTAAAGAGCGTGTTGAGTTCATTGACCAGACCCAGTTCCATGGACAGCTTGATAAATGATTCCAGAGAAATCTGCCCGGTCTGCTCAAACTTCCTGAGCGTAGCATAACTGACATTGCTTCTTGCTGCAAGCTGCTTCTGGGTGATTCTTTTGCGTTTTCGAATCCTTCTCATGTTTCCGGACAGACGCATGGCAATGTCTGATGGTGTTTCCCAGTCGTATTCCATACCGTATTCCTCGTGGGTGACAGAAGTCTGTTATATGCGCTATTTGTTGCTACTATAGTAGCATTTTTGTTGGGAATCGTCAAGAATTGCCATTATAATATCACTTGTCGTTTACATCCTTTTCAATAAAGAAAAACAACATTGGCTGATTGACATTTATATGTCTTTTCATTACAATATGATGTTAGTGAACGCTAACAGGAGGGTGCTATGAGCAGGTTACAGGGTGTTGCGGATACGCTTTACATTCCCTTGACGGCGCGGATTCAGGTATCGAAGCGGTTTCCGGAATTCTTTTATGACGAGAAGTCACTGTCTTTGGAGAAGGATCTTCCGGATGACAGCATCGAAAAAAACTCCGGGGAATATTTCTACATGGCCAGCGTCTGCCGGTATAAGGTTACGGATGAGATGGTGCGTGCGTTTCTAAAGCGGCATGAAAGGTGCAACGTCGTGAACTTAGGCGCCGGCCTTGAGACCTCGTTCTTTCGCCTGAAGCCGGAAACGGCCATCTTTTATGAAATGGATCTTAAGGATGTCATCGATACCCGCCGGGCGGTTTTAGGGGAGCAGGAAAAAGACCGTCTGATTGCCGGCGATCTGTTTGATCTTTCCTGGGCGGACGAAATCGATAAGACCCTGCCGACGCTGATGACGGTATCCGGCGTCTTTCAGTATTTCACGGAAGAAAAAATACGACAGTTCATGGAAGACGCAAAGCGCACGTTCACGGACGCGGAGCTGATCTTTGACGCCATGAGTTCCAAGGCGATCGGCTACGCCAATAAGTATGTGAGAAAGACAGGCAACACCTCTGCCGAGATGCATTTCTGGGTGGATGACCCGGAAGCATTTGCATCGAGATGCGGCATCCGTTTAATCGAGCAAAAGCCGTTTTTCACGCAGGCCCGCAGGGACTTAAAAAAGAAACTCAGCCTCTATACGCGAATCGCGATGAAGGTCGTCGACGAGGGCGGCAGGAGAGGCTATATTTTGCATTACGCGTTGTAACCCGGATGCCGGCTTGTGGGCGACATTAGTCCTTAATTCTACCATATTCCGAGACCTGCCTCATTTTTTTTCGGTATAATAGGTGTATCTGAAAACACGCAAAAAGAAGGGGCACACATGTCATTTTCAGAAGCTGTTAAATCATGTTTTTCGAACTACGCCCGGTTTCGCGGAAGGGCGCGTCGAAGCGAATACTGGTTCTTCACACTGTTTCTTTGGATTCTGTCTTTTGTATCCGAGTCCGTTTCCCTGCTGATCGAAACACCCTGGATCTCCGTGATACTTTCGCTTGCAGTTCTTTTGCCCTCCATCGCCGTGAACGTCCGCCGGCTGCACGATACTGGAAGGTCCGGTTGGTATTACTTCGTTCGTCTCGTTCCGGTGCTCGGGTTGATCTTGACACTGATCTGGCTCTGCACAGACTCCGAGCCGGGAACGAATACCTACGGACCAAACCCCAAAACCGGATCGTCTCCGGAAGCGGAGGCCCTTCGTAATGCGCAGCCTGTATCAACGGGCAGGCCGAAGAAACTGATCTCGATCATCTCCGGTATCGCTGTGATCCTCGCGGTGTTCCTTCTCGGCTTCTTTGTTGTATCCCGCGGGATGTTTTCAAATCCAAGAACGCAAAACAATGGCGCGATAGAAAATTTCTTTGGCGCAAGCAATCAGACGCTTTATCGGGTAGATGAAACACGGGCGCTGATACAGCGATTGGATGCGAATCTCCTGGCAATCATTGCCACCTGTGAAACAGAGAAGTGGAAGGAGAATATGGAACTTGCAAGCGACAGAGCTTATGAACTCACAATGAACATAGACACATTAACAACCATCTTTCCGGAATCGGAGGAAGTCCGCCGGCTGGAAGATCAGTATTATGGTTTTATAGAGAAGGCGCAAGTATTTGGCAAAATGCTTGAGCAAGACACAACATCGGATGAGCTGTTCCGTGAATATGAAACCTCTCTTGCCCCTGCATTTGAAGACATGGAGCAGGCAGCACAGGAAGCATACGAAGCCTTGTGCTCGGGGAAGCGCTATCAGAACAGTGAACTTTGTCAGCTTGCGGCCGCAGAGTTCCACCTGATGAGCATGAGAAGAAATCTGATGCGAGTCTGTGTGACGAAGGATGAAGAGGTCTCCAATCGGTATACGGAAATGGCAGCGGAATGCATGGCCGGGCTGGATGAGCGGCTTATGATGTTCGCCCCCGGGCAAGCGGCAGAAACGAACAAACTGAGCAGCGCACTGCATAAGAGCGGGACTTCGTTTATAAGAGAAGTATCTGACAAAGCGCCCGGTTATGACAGGTATGTGTTCTATTTAGAATGCATGAACGAGGATGTCCTTAATATGCGTGATTATCTGGTCGATTTGATCGATGCTCAATTCTCGTAGGCATAGCGCGGAAGGATGTCTGCGATGATTTGACTTCCGAATATATTTCCGAACAAAGTCATTATTTGCCGGAGAGTCTTCTCCAAAATCCTTATATCCCCATAAGAAATTCTATCTAAAGCTCTCCTAAACTTCTGCCGATATATACGATGAAGCATACTTTCACCTTTTGTGATGAGAGGGGGTAAATGATGTCTAAACTGTCAATCCGGTCCCTGGTAATCTCTTTGTTCACCGTCATGATTCTGTTGAACCTTGTGGTGGGCTATATTTCCAACCGCTCGGGCGATTCGCTGCACCTGTTGTCGGAGTCGGAGGAAGCCTACCGCTATTCCATCGAGCTGGCCGCGGAACTGCAGGCCTCGAGTGACGTCCTGACCAACATGGCGCGGATGTACTGCGAGACCGGGGACCCAAAATACCTCGACGTCTATAATGCGGTGCTCGACATCCGCTCCGGCGTGGTCGCAAGGCCGGAGGGCTATGATTCCAGCTTTTGGGCCGTAATCGAGGATGACATCGCAGCGCAGATCGCGGGCGGGGCCGAAAAAATCGCGCTCATCGACCTGATGCGTGAAAACGGATTTACGGATGAGGAGATCGACGTGCTGGACCGCGCGACGGCACGTTCCGTGGCGCTTGCGGAGCGCGAGACAGCCGCTTTTAACGCGATCCACAACACGATGACCGCAGAAGAGAAAGCGATGATGGAAGAGGGGGAGGATGCGAGAGCCTTTGCGAACCGCATCCTGAACGACGATGTTTATATGGAAGCCAAAAACGAGATCGGCGGCCTCGTCAACCAGTTCTACGAGATGCTCGATGAGCGTCTGTCCGGAAATGTGGAAGTCGCTTTTGCCCACTCCGAGCGTCTGTCGGTCGCCGTGACCGTGATTCTCGCCGCGATCCTCGTGATGATTGTCATCATCTACATCTATATCCTGAAGGATGTCTATCGTCCGATCAGAAGACTGACGGAGGCGATCGCCAAAGACGAACAGGGCCGCTTCAGCATACAGGAGATCCATATCAAACAGGAAAACGAACTCGGCAAGCTCGGACGCAACATTAATGAAGTGATGGGACAGATGCGGGGCTTTATCGGAAAGACCGCGGACGCCATGCAGTCCCTCGTTCATTCCAACGAACAGCTCTCCACACAGACGGATGACAATGCTGCGGTTTCCGGCACCATGGCAAGCGAAATCTCGCGTTCCGCCGTCAGCGCCACCGATCAGCTGCGTTCGACGGATGAAGTGCTTGAAACACTTTCCGGCATGATCTCCTCCCTCGATGAGGTGAATGCAAGCGTTGACCTGATGACGGAGAACGCGAAGCGGATCTCCGGAGAATCGGATGAGGGAACCGTTGTCATCCGCGACGCGGTGGATAAGGTGAGCTCCCTTGAGGCGACAATCACGAGGTCCGCGGAGATCATGGAGCAGCTGGGCCGCAGAAGTGCGCAGATCGGCGAGATTGTCTCCACCATTTCCGACATCGCGTCGCAGACGAACCTCCTGTCCCTGAACGCTTCCATCGAGGCAGCCCGCGCGGGCGAGCACGGCAAGGGCTTTGCGGTCGTTGCGGAGGAGGTCCGCACGCTTGCGGAGGAATCCCAGGCAGCCGCCGGAAATATTTCGACGCTCGTCGGTCAGATTCAGGCGGAGACCACGGAAGCCGTATCCGCCGTACAGGAAGGCACCAGAGAGGTGCAGGTCTCCTCAAAAGCGATCGGAGACGCCGGTGCTATTTTCCAAAGCATCAACGCCTCCGTCAAAGATATCGTTACATCGATCGAGGAAACAGGCGATTCCATCCGTGCCCTCTCCTCGCAGAGTGAAGCGGTGCGTTCCTCCTCGGAGGTGGTCGGCGCAAGCGCTGCGGACATCGCGGACCGCATGGAATCCTCCGCCAAGAGCTCCAAGGAACAGTCGGAATCCCTGATCAACATGGCGCAGACGGTCAAGAAGCTGACCGGCATGGCACAGGACATTGAGCAGGAGATCACCCTGTTTAACATTTAAGAATGAGACGCGTTTTATTCTACGGAGATTCCAACACATACGGTTATGACCCGACGGGTTTTTTCGGAGGACGTTTCGACGAAAAAACCCGCTGGGCGGATGTGCTTTCCCGTGAACTGGACGGTGAATGGGAGGTTTACGCGGACGGTCAGAACGGACGCCGGATTCCGTGCCACACGGCGGACATTGGATTTGCCGCACGCGCGATCACAAGCCATGCACCGCTTTCCGTTTTTGCGGTGATGCTGGGAACCAACGACCTCTTCTCGATGATTCCGCATGAGGGCGAATCGAACGCGGAGCGTGTCGCGAAACGGATGGAAGACTTTTTGGTGCAGGCGGAGCAGTTGCCCGCCATAGAGACCTTTCACACAAAGATTTTGCTCATCGCGCCGCCGGCGATGCTGTTCACGGAGGAATTTTTCTTTGGCGGAATGCCGGGCGAAGAGGACGCGACAACGGAATTATCCCGCGCGTATGAAGACATCGCGACGCGGCATCAATACTTTTTTGCGGACGCAGCCGCATGGAATTTAGCGCTCTCACACGACGGCGTGCACCTTGCTGCGAAAGGACACCTGGCGCTTGCCGAAGAAATGGCGGCGGTTCTAAGAAATCTTCCGACAGAATCCTAACAGTTTCCGGGATAGACGTGCAGCAGCTTCTCTCTTGCGACATCCACCAAATGATAGATGAGACCGACATCCGTCGGCGCGGCATCACGCATTCTGTTGCGCGGGAAAAAGCGCGAGAGGTGATAAGGAATCCCGGTGCCCTTGCCATGATTCAACGACGCAATCCATGACGCAATCTCACGAATCTCTTCTTCCGAATCATTCATCCCCGGAACAATGAGTGTCGTAATTTCCACATGACAAAACGAAGCGGCGGTTTCGATAAAGGAAAGTGTCTGTTGCAGATTGCCGCCGAGCGTTTTTTCGTATGTTTCCGCACGGAAGGCTTTTAAGTCGATGTTCATCGCGTCGACGTAGGGACGGATTGCGTCGAGGATGTGCGCCTCCGCAGTCCCCGCGGTGACTAAGACATTGTACAGCCCCGCTTCATGTACGAGCCGCGCGGTGTCACGCAAATATTCATAACTGACAAGCGGTTCGTTGTACGTGAAAGCAACGCCGATGTTTCCGGCTTCGCGATACTTCAGCGCCGCTTCCACAACCGCCTCGGGCGGTGTCGCCTCCAGCCGCATAAATTCCACCGGAATGTCAGATGCGCCGGAGAGTGAAATCTCATGATTCTGGCAGAAGGGACAGTGCAGGTTGCAGCCGTAGCTTCCGACGGAGAGAATCATGGAACCCGGATGAAAATGATAAAGCGGTTTTTTCTCGATCGGATCAAGCGCGACGCCCGTCAACCTTCCGTAAGCATCACAGACAATGCTGCCGTTTACGTTTCTGCGCGCGCGGCAGGCACCGTAAGCGCCTTCCTCGATATGACAATGCCGGAAACAAACATCACAGGTTGCGGTCATAGCTTTATTATAACAGCATCGCCGCCGGTTGAAATCTATGCGTTCTTCAACACCTCGTACGCTGCCGCAAGTGCGCCCTCATCCGGCATGACGCCGGTAAAATGTTGAAACGATAACGCGCCCTGCATCAAGAGCATGGTAAGGCCGTTCATGACCGGATGTTTTTTTTCTTCGGCGTACGCCAAAAAGGAAGTGCGCGCGGGCCGGTAGATGAGGTCGATGACCGGCGCGTTCTCCGTGAGCGCATCGAGGAATGAAAGGTCTTCAAACTGCGCGTCAACCCCCTGCATCCCGAGGGGCGTCGCGTTGATGAGCATCGTGCTCTCGCTTGCAGCCGCCGAAAGCACTTCCGCAGAAAAGCCGCAGGAAAAGGTCACGCACTCGGTGTGCTCCTTCAGAAATGCCGCAGCCTCTTCCGCTGAGGACTGTGTGCGGTTTGCAAAGGTGATGCTGCGTGCCGTCTGCGCCATGGTGTACGCAATCGGTCTGGTCACGGCACCGGCGCCGAGGACTAAGATGTCCTGTCCCTCATAAGAAAACCCTTCCCGTTCCACGGCGAGCCGCAAGCCTTCCGCGTCCGTGTTGTAGCCGACTGCGTGTTTCTCTTCCGTTCTCACGACGCAGTTGACGCTCCTCGTCAGACGCGCGACATCATCCAGCGCGTCGCAACACAGCATCGCCGCCTCCTTGTGCGGCATCGTGACATTGAAGCCCCGGATTCCTTCCGCCTCCAAAGAAGAAAAGAACGCGGGCACCTCTTTCTTTTTCACATGAATCGGAATCATTTCTCCGGGCAGGTCCATGCATGCAAAAAACGTATTCTGCATAACGGGAGATAAACTGTGTGAGATCGGATCGCCGATCACGGCATAACGCATTGTGCTCATCCCTGTCGTACCCCCATAATCTGTGTCAGCGGCAGCGAAAATGCGATTGCGCCCGCCTTGGTCTTTGTGCCGCACTGTGCGGTGATCGCCTGCATGATGGTGTTGCGGTCACGCACCGGAGACGCGATGAGTAAAATTTCCTTTTCTTCCGCAAGCGTCACACCGAAAAACTTCTGCGCGTACTCCGCGCCGGTTCCCTTGGCATGCAGGATGGTTCCGCCGCCGGCACCCGCCTCCCGTGCCACGTCCATCACCTCGTCCGTAAAGCCGTGATTGCAGATCGCGATGACCAGCTCATGTGTGATGTTGTTAAAATCCGGCGCCGTATCTTCCAGTGTCTCGTTGTTTGTAAAGAATGCCAAGGTTGCACCTCCTCCCACACTCTTTAGTGGAATGCTCATCATGATTCCTCTGCCGGGCACGTCCAAAAACATCCGCTCTTTTGCGACCGCAAACAGCCGCGCGGTTAAGTCCGCGTCCGCGATGAAGGAAACCACTTCTTTTTCCACAGCCTCGAGACCGTAAAAATCAAGCTGCGAACGCGTTGCGGTTCCGTTCCCCATCATGGTAAAGGAAAACGGAATCGCCAGCTCCTTTGTGATCGAGCGAAAGAATTTTTCGCGCGAGCGGTTGATGATTGTCATGACCAGATTCAGTTGCATTGTCTCACCATAATTCTATGATCTCTGTCTCTCCGTACATCGCGGGCTGGACAGGTTCTTTCGGTTTTACGGTACGCATTTTGGCGACTGCCCCCATGCACTGCACGGTGATGAGGGGCATCATGGCAACGAGGGCCACGATCCCGAAGGCATCGGTCAGCACGTTTCCGCCGACCGCGCGGCATACGCCGAAGGCAAAGGGCAGCATGAAGGTCGCGCTCATGGGCCCCGAGGCGACACCGCCCGCGTCAAAGGCAATCGCGGTAAACATGCGCGGGACAAAAAAGCTTAAAAGCAGCGACACCGCGTATCCCGGGACCAGAAAATATAAAATCGGAATCGCGTAGAGAATCCGAATAATCGAAAGTCCCATGGCTGCCGCAATCGCGATGGAGAGCGATACATGCATCGCCTGTTTTGAGACCGCGCCTGCACTGATCTCCTCAACCTGCGCGTTTAACACATGCACCGCGGGTTCCGCCGCAACGATGAAGTAGCCCATCAGCATCACGACGGGGATGATCAACAGCTTCGTCCAGCCTTCCGCGAGCGCCTGCCCGAGCATGAGCCCCAGGGAAGAAAACCCGACATTTACGCCGGTGAGGAACAGCACCAGCCCCAGGTAGGTGTGGAACAGTCCGATGACAATCCGCAGGAAGGGTTTTTTCGGAAGCTTTAAAATCGTAAGCTGGAACAGCAGAAAGAAGAAGACGACCGGTGAAAGCGCCATCGCCACTTCCTTCATGTAATGCGGTACGGCATGCAGGTAGTCTGTGCCCAGCGCAACCGTGTGCGCGTATGCCGTGACATCCGCCGCCGCGATTTCTCCGCCCGTCGCGGTGTAGACAAAGCTTAGGAGCAGTACCGCGAGGATCGGTCCGACCGAGCACAGGGCAACGAGCCCGAAGCTGTCCTCTTCCGCGCGCGCGTCCGAACGGATTGCCGCGACACCGATACCCAGCGAGATGATGAAGGGCGAGGTCATGGGTCCCGTCGTCACGCCGCCGGAGTCAAAGGCGACACTCAGATAGCCCGCATCGGAGCAAAAAGCGATTGCGAAAATCGCCGCATAGAACAGAATCAAAAGCCACCGTAACGGAATGCCCAAGAGAATGCGCAGCATGCTCAGCATCAAAAAGAACCCGACACCGACCGACACGGTGATGATTAATACCGCGGTATGAATGTGCGGCACGTTCACGGCAAGGACCTGTAAGTCCGGTTCCGCGACTGTCACGATGATGCCCAGAACAAAGCTCAGAACGAGGATCAGACCGATGTTGCGGGACTGTGTCAGGCGTGCGCCGATCTCCGTGCCCATCGGTGTGATGGAGTTTTCGGAGCCGTAAAAGAACAGGCCCAGCCCCGCGATTAGCAGTCCTGTTCCAATCACAAAGGACAGGGCGAGGTCGGTCGCCATGGGCGCAATCGTAAAGCACAAGACCCCGACGATCGCTGCGATGGGCAAAACTCCCGCCGCCGCTTCCTTCCATTTTTCTTCCAGTACGGTATATCTCATATCGTTACTATTATATCAAACCTTGATGGTACGGGGCGACGCAAGCGCCGCCCCGCGCATCCCCCTCATAAGCAGTGACCCTTACTGATTCTTCTTCGACGCATTTTCCAGCGCAATGAATACCCACGAAATTGCTGTGCCGGCAAGCAAGGTACCCGCCGTATACAACAGGGTCTGTAACAAAGCACTCATAACGATATCCTCCTTTGCAACGTGAATACAGACGGTGGTAAGCCGTCTTACAAGGCTCTTTATGATGTTGCAAAAGGATTACTTCAGACCGTCCTGTTCGTGAATGTATTGAATGATCACCGCTCTGTTTGCCGGGAGGGCAAGTCGCGGGAGATGCGCCTTACGGATTCCGGTCAGACAAACGACTGATGGCAGAAAGATCGCAGTCGTAAATGCGGGGACACTGCTGCGCTTTACGGCGATGACGCGGCCGGATTCCCGGACAACACTTTCCGAACTCTTGTGTTCATCGGACGTGATCGCCGCCCGCACACGCATCTGCTGCACGGAGCGGATAACAGATGCTGTGGCAGAGACACCCGCAGCTCTGTCTGTGAATGACTGTGCGGATAGCGGTTCCGCCGGCAAAAGAAAGCCGCCAAAGAGCAGCGCCGCCACGACCAGCAGCAACAGGTTGCTCCGTATGCGTTTTATTTCCGACCAAAACCGTTTCATAGACGACCCTATTATAACATGATTTCAGATCCTCGCGGAATCCCCATTGTCGCTTGCGTGTTGTCGCTTATGCCGCAGGGGAGTACAATAAAGGATAAGCGAGGTGAGACCATGAAAAAGAATCTTGCACTGATCATTCCGGGCATCGGATATCCGGCGGAGCAACCGTTGTTTTATTACGCGGGAAAGATTGCGGAAAACCACGGCTATGAGGTGATGCGCTTAAATCTTTCACACATCGCGTCCTACCGCCCCGGCAGGACGAAGGCACAGGTCGACGCGATTGGAGAGGCCCTTGTCTTTTGCCTGCAGAAGCTTGAATCGATTGAGTTCAACGCATACGATCACGTTCTCATCATCTCCAAGGATGCGGGCTGCATGATTGCCGCACACTGCATCGAACGCATTCAGGATCTTTCCGGACACGAGAACCTGACACAGATTTTCTTTGCCCCCATCGCACCTGCATTTAAGAACATTCAAAAGTGCGCCGGCGTTGTCTTTGCCGGGAGCGCGGATCCGTACGCGCCCATCGAGGAAGTCCGTGCGCTGTGTAAAGAGCATCATCTCACGCTGCATGTCGCGGAGGGTGCGGACCAG
>JAFSRL010000018.1 GCA_017446125.1 Lachnospiraceae bacterium | reverse complement strand
ATTAATGAGCATTACAGCAACAGAATACCCGTCTGCGTAGTATATAATTCCCACGTAGCAGACGGGTATTTTTCTTTGTTTATGCCTTAATCAATTATCCTCAATCAGCGTATCCGCCGCAAGCTTTCCGAAGACGACCGTATCAACGACCGCATTGCCGCCTAAGCGGTTGCCGCCGTGAATGCCGCCGGTGGTTTCTCCTGCCGCATACAGGCCCTTGATGATGTTGCCCTCACCGTCCAAAACATGCGCCTTGGCATCGATTGTGATGCCGCCCATCGTGTGATGGATGCATGCCTGTCTGGGAGTTGCAACCCAAGGACCGTTCTCTAACTTTGTCGAGAAGAGCGTGCGGTCAAATTCATCCTTACCGGAATCCACCGTCTCGTTGAACTTGTCAACGGTTGCCTGTAAGGTCGCCGGATCCATATTCAGCTTGCCTGCAAGGCCCTCCAGGGTCTCGTCCCATACAATATAGCCGTTCTCTTCCAGATACTGGAAGGTGAAGCCGTCCGCACTGCGCCAGCTCGGATCCTTGATGTCCTTATACAGATCGCCGTCGCCGGATTCCAGCATGTAGAAAATCTGGTCGGGCTGCTGCATGACCGCAAGACAGATCTGGTCGCGGCGACCGTCTTCGCGCACAAAGCGTTCCCCGTTCGTGTTGATGAAGATGATCTGGTCGGTACCGTTGACATCGCGCGGCGGATACTTCGTGAGCTGTCCGTCCTGAATATTGCCCAGGTACAACAACTGAATCTGATCCATATCCGTTAAGGAAGCGCCGGCCTGCACCGCCATCGTGATGCCGTCCCCCTGCGAGGAGGAGAAGCGGTTCGTTGTTGCGATGTTGGTTAAGTCAGGCCACTTGCCGGTGGAGTTGTTCTCCTGTACCATCGCGCCGTTCGCGGAAAAGCCGCCGGTCGAAATGATGACGCCCTGGGACGCATTCACCGTGATTTCCGTGCCGGTGCGGTTATCGGTTGCCTTGACGGCAACAACCGCGTCGCCATCCTTCACCAGTTCGGTTGCGGTGCATTCCTCATACAGCGTAATCTTGTCCGCAAGGCGGTCCAACTCCTTTGCATAGGTCGAGAAGAAGCCGGTGCCCATGGGCATGACGCTGGTTAAGGTTCTCTGCCATAAGGCACCTGCGCCCTGTCCGATCTCCGGCTTGAATTCCATGCCCATGTCCTCGATCCACTTTAAGCCGTCGTACGCATTGTAGGTCAATGCCTTGACAAGCTCCGGGTCCGCGACCATGTCGCCGTTGATCCAGGTCTGAAGCGCATGCCATTCCTTGGAGTCATAAAGATCCGTGCGACCTTCTGCCTTATACGCGTCCCACTGCTCCTTCACGGGTGCCTGTAAGTCTTCCAACGCCTTTTGTTTTTCCGGATCGTCCGCCTTTAAAGCAAGCGCGTTTTCAATCGTTGTTTTCACGGTGTCGGTCATCTCGACCTGTTCCTGCATTTCGGGAATCGCCGTGTTGTAGATTGCGCCGCAGACTAAGGTGTCGCCGCCCACGGAGCCGTTCTTTTCGATGATGACAACGCTTCTGCCGTTCTGTGCCGCTTCAATCGCAGCCGCGACACCGGCACCGCCGCCGCCCACAACGACAACGTCCGCGTCCATGTCCGTGCGGGCTTCGTGGGGAACTTCTCCGCCTAAGCTGTCCTTGCTGCCGCCTGCCTGCTCGATGCAGTCACGGATTGCGTTGGTTACCGCAAGAGAGGTGATTGTTGCGCCTGTCACGGTGTCAACGTTTAAGGTCTGGAATTCCACAACCTGTTCCGGGATCAGTGTCACCGGGGTCTTGCCGCCGGCAATTAATACGTTGCCGGAAGCATCCTTTAATTCCCCGCCGATTCCGGGTGTCTCCGAATGACTTGTGACCTCGACCGCGGAAATTGCACCGCCTTCAACCGTAACGGAAACCTCCACCATGTCATTCATGCCGTTCTTTGACGCGGTGTAGGTTCCGTCTGTCAAAGAACCGCCGGTTGCTTCCGCAGTCTCTTGCGCCGCATCCGCAGCCTCCCCGGTGGCAGCCGGTGCCTGTGTCTGCTGTGCCCCGCAGCCCGCAATCAACAGCGCGGCAAGCGTCACAGCCACCGTACTTCTCAGTACTTTTTTCATAAAACCCTCCTTCCATGAAATGTGTGATATGTGTGTTTTGTTCGTCAACCGTTTATCGCTTCCTATTTCGTTAAACAATTAACGAACCTTGCTCTTCTATCATACCACGGCGACAATGACAAACCTATGACATATAATTAACATTCATGGGAAATTTTTGACAAATTATCTTACATCAAATTACACAGGTGACGGAGGTGTGTGTTATTATTT
>JAFSRL010000133.1 GCA_017446125.1 Lachnospiraceae bacterium | reverse complement strand
GGAATGGTTGCTCCGGTATCAATCATACACTTGATATTCTTATTCTCACCAACCGGAATATTGATGATCGGATGACGATCATTCTTTCTGATTTTGAACAACAACGAACTACTCATGAAAAAATCCAAGCGTATTTACATAACTATCTTTTTCGCACGTTCTCACATGCGCATAGTCCTTCCCCTGACGCAGATAGTCTAACAGAGTTTCTTCCATGCTGTCATCATCGCAGGAATCAATCACGATGGCATTCAGAACCAGTCCATGATCCCATGAAACATCATCAAGAATGACCCATCGATCCGGATATTCATTTACAATGGAATCCCAGTTTTGTTTTGTCCGCGTCATATAATTATCTCCTAGCTCAACACGAGGATTGCTCCTAACAGAATTATATCACATCAGTACCAACGTCTCCAACGCCTTCTTTGTTCCATCACGGCTTCCTATTCATTGCTCCTGTTTCCAAAAACCCCCGCCCTCCGCTGCAACGACCGCACAATCTTCCTGCAATAGAACACGCCGTAGAGGTATTTCGCGCGGATCTTCTGCGCGGCTAAGCGTGCCTTTCCGGGGCGGATGCCACGGCGTGCGTAAACGGGAGAAGACTTCTTGTATGCTTCAAGCTCCTGTCTGCATTCCTCCGGCGAAACAATCCTGCCTGCTCTGTCCTGGTAGTGCAGGAAGCTGTAGATGTTCTGCTCCGAGGCCCAGTACCCGTCAGACACGTTGTGGCGCGCCCAGTACTTCGGCGCGATGGCATACTGCAGGGTTTCGCTGGTAATCACCGGCAGGATTGCGAAGGACGAATTCGAAAGAATCAGATACCGCGCGTTCTTCACGGTCACGTAGTCCTTTCCCATATCGAAGTGGTGGCACTCGTATTCCGGCAGCACTTTTTTCGCCGCCTCCTCGTCCTCCGTCACGATCATGAACTCCATGTCGGGCCGGATCTTCTTCATGTTTGCAATCGCGTGCAAAAAGTAGCGCCGGTCGAGATACAGCTCCGGCTGGCTTGTGTACTCCCCGCCGCGCATATTGATGATGCACAGATTGTCGCGGGTGTACTCGTAGGAATCAAAGTCCTCCTTCACGTGCAGCCATTGTTTGATTTCCTCTTTGTACTTTGCAAAGTAGCTCTCGTCCTGCAAATTCCCGTAAAGAAGCGTGTTGTCCGCCACCTTGTGAATGTCCGGATTCGCGCCGGAAATGTACGCCCCGTGCGTCATGTCGTGCCGCGAATTCCCCAGGTACAGACGCGTATCGTCGTCGTCAAAGCGCCGCATGGTCTTCGCCATCTCAGGCGTAATCTCCTCCCCGAGATCGACGTCCATGAAGTACATACCCTTGTTGGAATGGATGTTGTTTGCGAAATGCTCTCTTCCGGCGGTGCCGAAGACACACCCCCGCTCCAAAGCGATTGCCCTGGCCGTTACGTATACAAAGAGCTGGTTGCCCAGGCCCTGTCCTTTCAGAAACTCCGTGCCAATCATGTGCCGTTCCTATCCGTTTATCGTCGTCTCCACGATCTTCTCGTCCTCCACCTTGTAGATGATGTCGCACTTTTCGATTGTGTTTAAGCGGTGCGCGATGATGACCATTGTTTTCTTGCCGTGGAAGGAATTGATGGACTCCATAAGGGCGGTCTCCGTCTCCCCGTCCAAGGCGCTCGTCGCTTCGTCAAAGACCAAGACCTCCGGATCGTGATACAGCGCTCTTGCAATTCCGATACGCTGCCGCTGCCCGCCCGAAAGACGCACGCCGCGGTCCCCGATTGAGGTATCGAGTCCTTCCGGCAGCGTCTTCACAAAGTCCGCAAGCTGCGCTTCCTTTAAGACCTCCCAGATACGCTCGTCGTCGATCTGATCCTCGTCAATTCCGAACGCGATGTTCGTGCGGATGGGTTCGTCCACCAGATAGATGCTCTGCGGAATGTAGCCCACCTGCTTCAGCCAGGAATCGTAGTTGCTGAAAATATCCTGCCCGTCGCACAAAATGGTGCCTTCCTGCACCTTCAACAGTCCCATCAAAATATCGACGATTGTCGACTTTCCGGCGCCGGTCGTGCCCTTGATTCCGACCGACTTCCCCTTCGGAATGACCATGCTTGCCTTCGTGAAAATATTGCGCTCGCCGCCGGGATAGCGGTACGTGATTTCCTTCAGTTCAATTCTGTCATTCAGCGTCAGCTCCGGTCCCGCAATGGCCGCGCGTTCCGCGCGCATCTCCTTGTCCGCGCGCATGGATTCCGTGAGGTTTTCATAGAGATAATTCAGGCTCGGCTCCTCGTACGCGATTTCCGTCAAATAGGTATTGATGCGGTTTGCACTGGGCATGATGCGCATCGCGGCGACGCCGAAGGCTGCCAGTTGCGACGTCAAAGCAAGCACATCCCCGCCGCTGTGAATGTAAAAAAGAATGTATAAAAGCATGCACGCCATAAAGACCGTCTCAATCAATAGTCTGGGCACACTGTTCAACACCGCGTAGCGTCTTGCGATGTCCGCGCCCACCTTGCCGCTCTCATAATAATTGCGGATAAAGAAATCCTGGCGGTTCAAAACCTTCACGTCCTTCAATCCGTAAATCGCCTGCAACCGCCACCGCGCGATGCGGGACTGAATCTTCTGATTCTGCTCGCCGGTCCTTGCAAGACGCTTCTTCAAAAGCCTTGTGATGAATAAGGTCAACAGCGCAAAGACCGCAATGATGAATACGGTCATCTTCCAGTTGATCACCAGCAGAACGATGCACAAAAACACACTCACCACCATCTCCGTCGCGAGGGATAACAGCGCCGTAATCATGGAGAAGGTATGCGGGATGTCGGAATCCGTGATGCGAAAGACCGTCGGGATGTCCGCCGCGAGATAGCTCTCATACGGACGGTTTAAAAAGTCACGCATAACGCGACTGATCATGTCGTTCTTTGCATGCGCAACGAACCGGTTCTGGCGGTCGGTGAGAAATAAAATGTACGCGTTCTTAATCACATAGATGATAATCAAAGCGATGAGCATCGCCGTGACCTGCTTCATGTAGCTCGTGAGCCCGAGTCCGTGGACGAAGCTCTTCAGCGCCGGCTGCTCCTTAAGGGCACTCTCAATCGAGCCCGGCATGATGATGGCGGAGATGATGGGCACCAGCATCGAAACGCCGATGGTCTCAAACACGCCGCCGATCAAAATCATAACCCCCAGCAAAAAGAAGGTCTGCTTCTGCTTCCTGTCGAAGATGGAATTAATCTTTCGTAATACGCTCATTCCGTTAGATGCGGATCATCCGCTCCGTGTAGACATCCGACATGTCTTTGTTGTTGAGCCACTTCGCCGGCGCCACAACAATCTTGTCCGGCGTGTCGTTTAACCATGCCGCCCACCAACTGTAGCTCGAGTTCGCGATGATGTGATGACTGCAGCGGCTCATCAAAAGCATGTCGAGCAAATCCGCGTCCTTTTCGTCCTTTGTGGAATCGACCGTGAAGACACGCTCGCCCTTCATGTGCTCCCTGCACCATTCCTTGTCGTTCGTGAAGATAAAGAAGCTCGCCTCCGGCTTGTCCTGAAGGATGCGCTCCATCGCCTTCTGATAATATTCCTCCGTGCAGATTCCGCCGAAGTTCTCGACAACGCCGGGCCACAGATAATCGCCGCGCCGCACGTGAACACTCACGGATTCCGACTCCTCAATCTGCTGCAAAAGCGCCCACCCTTCCTCACTGTGGATGAGCTTCTCCGGCTGTAATGCATAGGTGTCACGTAATAGCTGCCGCACCTGTGCGTCCGGAAAATATTTCTCCGACTGCCAGTAGCCGGTGAGATAGGCATGATCGACCTTCAGAATCTCCGGACGAAACACGCCGTCCGGTTCCACGATTTCCAGCGAATGCCTGCCGAAGAGCTTTCGGCGCACGCGGGTCAAAAAGCTCATGTGCGCGTCCGTAATGTCGCGGATTTCCTCCTCCGTGGCGCGCTCATACTGAATGCCGAAGGATTCCGTCAGCACGGGGTCGCGCTGTTCGTCCTCCTTGAAGCCGTGGAGATCGTCCATCTTGACGTCGCGCCCTAAGTATTTCAGTTCACTGTAGAGGGCATACTGGAACATCTGGTTTCCGATGCCGCCCATCATGCGGATAATGATCATGCAATGCCTCTTATGCGGTGCAAAACACCGTTGTTGATTGCCGTAAACGCGTTGTAAAGCGCCGGGTGGAGGAAAAACAGCTTCATCCGAAGCGTCTGGTGCGGGTCCGCGATGCTGCAGTTGTAAATCCGCTCCGCCCCGTTTTGATAGGTTGCCATCTCTTCCTTCAGCGCCCTGCGCAGCTGCTTACCGTCCGCCTGGCGGAAGGTTTCCGTGTACAAAACAAGCAGCTTTTTCAACACAAGATAATCATGCGTATCCGCAAGATGGTGTTTGCCAATCGATTGCAGAAACGCACTTTTTTCGCGGTAGGCAGGAATCTGATCCGAAATGATGCGTGGATTCACGCCGCGGTTCATGATGCTGCCCCCTCTGTCTATTATATAGTGATACAAAGGCGTGTCAACAAACGCGACCTTGTCGGAGGCCGCAATGACCTTCGTTGTCACGACCATGTCTTCGTAGAGCTTGTGCTCCGGATAGCGGAAGGGCGCGATGAGCTCTTTTTTGTAGAGCTTGTTCCACGCCGCGTTCTGGATGGGGAGTGCCTCGTCCTCCTCGATGTAGCGCTGCAGGGCTTCGTCGCGGGAGAGCGTGTGAGTCAGGGGGACGGGTACACTGACTCTTTTTCCTTGAAAATGAGTCAGTG
>JAFSRL010000132.1 GCA_017446125.1 Lachnospiraceae bacterium | reverse complement strand
GACAGCGTCATCGCGTTTTCGGAGACATAGCGGATGATAAAGGTCACCACCACGCCGAATGCCATCGAGACGATGCTCCCCGGCGTTCCCGCAAGCCCCAGAAGAATCGGGACCACATACGGAATGCCCACCACAAAGCAGATGGGGGTTAAGACCACCGCAAGCGTGTCCTTGGGCGCGAACCGGAAATACAGAAGAAACATCAGTAAAAACACAATCAGGGAAATCAGGGCACATTCAATGGAAACCGACATGATGTGTCCCACGATGAAGACCGCGCAGATCGCCGGAATGAAATTCGCGGGCATCACCGCGCACAACAGCGCCGTCATCAAAAGGATGATGGGGTGGTTCAGGCCGGCACGGTATCCCAGCTCCACCCGGATAAACAAAAGTGCAATCAACGCCAGCAAAAACTTGCCCGCGAGATTAATGTACGTTTCATAACGGATATAAAGATTCCGGATCGATTGTTTGAGTTCCAATAATACGGTCATGTGTCCTGTTGCCCTTTTTCGTATAATTTTGCAAGACGTTTCAAATCGTTATAGTACGTCTTCATGCGTCCCCTCATCTTCGTGTAACGCAGGGAATAAATCACGTAAGAAACAATCGCATACACCCCGATCAGCAGAATGTAATACACCAGCAACCTGCGGGCCATGCCCATCAGGTTCAGGTTGTAGATGTTCTGCATCAATTCCTCAAAATGGAACAACACATAGGTCGCGATGAGGATCATGTAAACGATCGTCGCGCTGATAACGGATTTTAAAACCTGATACCCCACGTAATCGCTGCGGAAATACTGGTTGATCGCAGCGCTTTTCTTGCCCTCCCGCTGGCGGAAGGCGCTCATTTTTGTCATCAGGATAACGCGGTCCCTATTTACCATGGATCAGGTCCTGATGAAGCGCATGCCGCCCTTGTCTTCCTTCTTCGGCGCAGCCTGCAGTGCGGGCTTGGGTGCCATGCCCCTTGCGGTATCCTTCAAGCCGGTCATCATGGCCGCCTTACACTTGTCGCAGAACCGTCCCGTCGTAATGGGCGTGCCGCAGCTTTCGCAGGTCAGTGCGATGCCGGTGCCGGAGGTGAACTCCAGACGCTCCTCCTTGATCCACTGCTTGATTAACTTGGTCGGAACCTCACACTCGTCGGAAACCTGTTTCAACCCGGCATTCGGATTCTCCTGGATATAAGTCTTGACTGTCTGAAACTGCTCCTCTTCCTTCTTTTTGCAGTTCGGGCAAATCTGTTCGTTCGCAACATAGTTAAACATTCTGCCGCAGCGTCCGCAATTCCGTACGTTCATGTGTTACCTCTCTTTCAGGAAAGACTTTCCATTGCTACCGTCACAAAAAAGATTCTCTTCACACCCTGTGCCCTGAAAAGGAGCGCAAGTGCATCCATGGTGGCGCCCGTTGTATAAATGTCGTCCACCAGTAGAATCGATTCTAATTTTACATCATTTTCAGTCAATTTGAAAGCACTTTTCAAATTATTCCTTCTTTCAAAAAGATTTAATTCTTTTTGCGGGGCGGTCGGACGCACGCGATTGACGAGATCGTCGCGCACCGGAATCGAAAGCGCCCTGCCCAAAGCCTCCGCCACCACCTGTGCCTGGTTGTACCCGCGCTTTTGCAGCCGCACACGGTGTACGGGAACCGGAACCATCGCATCCGGACGCAGAAGACGCAGCGTCTGTCCGTGCTGTTTTACAATCTCCTGCGCGTAAAAGGCGCCGTATTCCTGCCGTCCCTCGTACTTGAACCGGTAAAGCGATTCCGCAATCGCACGATACGGATACAGCGCAAGGCCGAAGTCGATGTGCGCACTTTTCACCGCGACGGGCTCCTTGAGCGGGTGCAGGGTTTCAGTGCATGGCAAGCAGATGCCTTCGTCCAGTCCGGGGACGGGACGGTCGCACACGGGACACCGGGAAGGGAACAAAATCCGGATACTTTTATTCAATATCGCCTGCTTCTTTAAGTCTTTCTTGGAGCCCTGAATATCGTAACAGTTGTTCTTCATTGTCAATCATTTCCTGTATGGTCGTTGCGCTTCCAAGGAGGATGACACAGCGCTTTGCCCTGGTCACCGCCGTATACAACAAATTGCGATTTAACAGCATTTTCGGGCCTCCGAGGAGGGGTAAGAGCACCGCCGGATACTCCGATCCCTGGGACTTGTGAATCGTCACGGCGTATGCGATTTCGAGCTCGTCCGAAGCGGAAAACGGGTAGTGCACCTGCCGTCCCTCATCGAATACAACTGTTATTTCACTCGCTCTGTGGTCGATGGAGCGGATGATTCCGACGTCCCCGTTAAAGACGCCCGTCCCCCGCTCCACCGGGATGTGAAAGCCGCCCAAAATCTCCCATTCCGCCTGGTAATTGTTCTTCACCTGCATGACCTTGTCACCCTCGCGGAAGATCACATCCTCCCTCGCGGCATACTCCTTCTTGGAAGGGTGCGGCGGGTTTAGCTGCTCCTGCAAAAAGCGGTTCAGGGTCACGGCGCCCAGTGCGCCGCGCTTCATGGGGGTCAATACCTGGATCTCACTCTCGTCCGCGCCCACATAGGAGGGAAGCTTTTTCCGGATCAGCTCGATGATATGCTTGCAAATCACCTCCGCATTGTCCCTTGGCAGGAAGAAGAAGTCCTTGCTGTGGTTGTCCATCCTGATGCTCTCTCCGCGGAAAATGCGGTGGGCGTTCAAAACAATGTCACTTTCTTCCGCCTGGCGGAAAATCTTTTGCAGGACCACCGTCGCAAAGCACTTTGAAGCAATCAGGTCCTTTAAAACCTGCCCGGGGCCCACGGAGGGAAGCTGCGCCGCATCGCCCACAAGGACTAAGTGCATGCCGGACACCATGGCGCGTAAGAGTGCCTGAAAGAGCCGGATGTCCACCATCGACATCTCGTCGATGATGACCGCGTCCGCCTCCAAGGGGTTGTCCTTATCCCGCTCGTAGGTCTCACCGTTCGCCTCCAAAAGGCGGTGAATCGTTTTCGCTTCAAAGCCCGTTGCCTCGGTCATGCGCTTCGCGGCACGACCCGTCGGTGCCGCAAGCACGACGTTGTATCTGCGGCGCGTAAACAGGCGGATCATCATGTTGATGGTTGTGGTCTTTCCGGTGCCCGGGCCGCCGGAGAGAATAAACACGCCGTTTGTGACAGCGCCCGTCACCGCCTGCCGCTGCAAATCGTCCAGCTCGATTCCGGTCATCGCTTCGATGGTGCGCACTTCCTTTTCGGCCTCGTGCGCCTCTTCATCCGGGGTGACATCGAAGGCTTCCTTTAAGTCAAACAGCATGGAGGCGACCGAGGATTCCGCATGGTAAAAGACCGCAGAGTAAACGGCGTCCTCATCGCGCATGATGATTTTGCGCTCCATCATCAGAGCATCCATCTGGGCGTCAAAGGCTTCCTCCACCTCAGTTCCCTCCAGGGACAAAAGCTCCAGGGTGTGGCGCTTTAAGATGGCGCGCGGCAAATAGCAGTGCCCGTTTGTGCCCGCAAGCTGCAGGGTGTAGAGGATGCCGCTGCGGATGCGGTACTCGGAATACATCTCGATGCCCGCCTTCGTCGCGATTTCATCGGCACGCCTAAAGCCGATTCCGTCCACCTCCTCCGCGATGCGGTAAGGATTCTCCCTGAGGACCGAATAAATCTTTGTATCGTAGAACGCGTAAAGCTTGAGGGCGAGCGCTCCGGTGATGCCGTAGCGCTGCAAAAAGACCATGACCTCGCGCATGTCGCGCTTTTCGCGCATCTGCGCACCGATTTCCTGCGCCTTATTTAGACTGATGCCCTTGATCTGCGCCAAACACTCCGGCTCCTCTTCCATAATCCGGAAGGTGTCCTCATGAAAGGTATTGATGATGCGGCGCGCCAAAGCGGCACCCACGCCCTTGATTGCGCCCGAGGCAAGGTAGCGTTCCATCGACTCCTCGTCCGTGGGCTCCAAAATCCGGTAGGAGGAAACCTTCACCTGCCTGCCGTAGACGTTGTGCTCGACGTACTCGCCTTCCACCTCCAGAATGTCGCCGGTGTCCGCGTCGGAAAACGTGCCGGTCATCGTTTCCTCATGACCGTCACAAATGAAGACCAAAACCGCGTATCCGTTCTCCGCGTTTTTGTATATGAAATGGTCGATATACCCCCTGAATTTCTCCATAGGGATTAGTATAACACAAAGCGGGATATCGTAAAGAGCTTAAAGCGTGCGGGGATCCACAGAATTCAAGGTGTGCTTCATGCTCTCGTACAGCATCCGGGCAAGACCGTTTGACTGTGTCTCGACGCTCGTTGCCGCGATGTCGGAGAACGTGGAATCCCGGAAGAAGGAGACCAACCCCGCCTGCGGGTCGGAATCCTCGCCGTTGATTGCCTCAACGGACTTATACATCTGTTTAAAGATCTGCTCTAAGAAATATGCCTCAAACTGCTTACACGCGTTTAAGAGCTCCTCGTCCGAGGCGTCCTTATCCTGCCCCGTCGATGTGAGTGAATCCTTTAAGCGGTCGACATGCGCATTTGACAGCTCCGCTGCCTGAAACTGCGTAAAAGCGCTTGCGTTAAGACCATCCATGCCGGAGATTGCTGCCATCGTTCAACTCCTTACTGCTTTAAGCTGTTTGCGGTCTGCATCATGGAATCCGTCGTCGTGATTGCGCGGGAATTGATTTCGTACGCGCGCTGCGCGACAATCAGGTTGACCATTTCCGTTGCCACATTGACGTTGGAGCCTTCCAGATAACCGGAAACGATTTCACTGCGTTCAATCCGGTCGTCCTCGGCCTCGTTGATTGCCGCGCCGGAGGCCTCCGTTTCCCTGAAGCTCGTTCCGCCGATACGCTCTAAGCCGCCCGGGTTCTGGAACTGCCAAAGACCGATTCTCGTCGCCTCACCCAAAGGCTGCGGGACACCGTCCTCGTCCGGATATGCCATGGAGCCGTCCTGCTGCACGATGATGCGGGACGCGATGTAGTCGCCCTGTAAACGGATTTCCTCGCCCTGCGTGTTCAGGATGGGATTGCCGTCAGAGGTGGTCAGCACCAGCTCGTTTTCCGCATTGCCCATGGCCCAGGTAAAGTCACCGTTTCTCGTATAGACCTGTTCGCCGTTGTAGTTATGATAAGAGAAGAAGCCTGCGCCGCCAATCGCGTAGGAGTTTGCCGCTTCTGTCGCAAGCCACGCGCCCTGCGTGAAGATGCCGTCCAGGGAGGCGGTTCTGACGCCTAAGCCCACCTGCGATGCCGTGGGTTTGGGATCGCCGTTTGCGGTCGTGGTCTCCGTCTGTAACTCCTGATAGAGCAGGGACTTGAACTGCGCCTGCTGCGCCTTGTAGCCCGCCGTGTTGACGTTCGACATGTTGTTCGCGATCGTGTCCACGTTCGTCTGCTGCGCGTTCATTCCGGTTGCTGCTGTCCAAAGGCTTCGTACCATGGTGTGCCTCCTTCAAAAAATCATTACTGCATTCTGCCCAGATCGTTCGCCGCAATCTGGAGTGTTGAGTCGATTGTCGTGATCATCCGCTGGTTCGTCTCGTAGTGACGCTGCAGCGCAATCATGTTGACCATCTCGTCCACCGTCGAAACATTGCTCTGCTCCAAAAATCCCTGATCCACGCGGGCGGTCGCCGGAATCTGGGTCGCCCCGTCCACGGGATAGAAGAAGTTCTCTCCGTAATGCTCTAAGTAATCATAGTTTTCAAAATCCGTCAGGCCCAGCTCCGCAACAACCTCACCGTTCTGGAAGATTTGTCCGGTCTGTGAGAAAACGGATTCCACCAGCGGGTCAAGCTGGATGTGATTGCCGTTCGGGTCCAAAACAAAGTCGCCGTCACGCGTCACAAGCACTCCGTCCTGCGTTACGGTGAAATCGCCGTCGCGCGTGTACATGGTGCTGGTCTCGCCCGCCTTATTCGTATATTCAATCGTGAAAAAACCGCTGCCGCCCAAGGCAATGTCATAGGTATTGCCCGTCTGGCGGTACGGTCCCTGAGAAAAGTCGGTATAGCCCTCACCGATTTTGACACCTAAGTTTAAGATGCCTTCATAGCGCGCCGTTGCCGGCGCCTCGGAGAGGTCCTTGATTTTGTAACCGAGGACGTCAGAAAAGGCCTGCGACGTCATGCCCTCTTTCTTATAACCCGTCGTGTCAATGTTCGCGAGGTTATTCGTGATGACATCCATGCGGTGCTCTTCGTTGAGCATGCCCGTGTACGCCGTGTATAAACCTTTTACCATTTGTCCTTGCCCTCCTGTCTTGCAGCGTGTTGTACGCCTGCCGTCACGTAAGAGGTCAGTCGAGCAATCCCTTCGACTCCGCGAGGAGCTCCACATACCGTCCGGTGCCAATTGCGACCGCCGTCATGGGCTCCTCCGCCGTGACCGTATTGATGCCGGTCTTGGTGGAGATGAGGTCTTCGAGTCCTCTTAAGAGGGACCCGCCGCCCGTTAAGACGATGCCTCTTGCCGCGATGTCCGCTGCCAGTTCCGGCGGTGTCTTTTCCAGAACACCGTGGATTGCCTCTATGATCTGCGCCGTGGTTTCCCTGAGCGCTTCCTCTGTTTCCTCCGAAGAGATTCTCACCGTCTTCGGAAGACCCGTGACCAAGTTTCTTCCGCGGACATCCATGTAGTCCGCCTCCGCCCTCGGGTACGCGCTGCCGATTTTGATCTTGATGTCTTCCGCCGTGCGCTCACCGATGAGCAGGTTATGCTTCTTACGCATATAGCGTACGATTGCTTCGTCAAAGTCGTCTCCGGCGATTTTTACGGAGGTGCTCACCACCGTGCCGCCCAGGGAGATGACCGCGATATCGCTTGTGCCGCCGCCGATATCGACAATCATGTTGCCGCAGGGTTCCTGGATGTCAATCCCCGCACCGATTGCCGCCGCGATGGGCTCCTCGATGATTCTCACGTCCCTGGCGCCCGCCATCCTGGTCGCGTCCTCAACCGCCTTGCGCTCGACCTCCGTCACGCCGGAGGGGACACAGACCGCAATCAGGGGCCTTCTGAAAATCTTGCGGCCGATTGCCTTGTCGATGAAGTACTTCATCATCTGCTCCGTCACCTTGTAATCCGAGATGACGCCCTGCCGCAGGGGACGGATTGCAACGATGTTGCCGGGTGTTCTTCCCAGCATCAGCCGTGCTTCCTCTCCGATCGCCTTGATGTTCTCCGTATCCTTGTCGTACGCGACGACCGAGGGTTCCTTTAAAACAACGCCCTTTCCCCTGATATAAACGAGGATGCTGGCGGTTCCTAAGTCAATGCCGATATCTGTATACTGCATAAAGCGTATTACCCCTTTCTACTGCGCAAAATTTCACACTATATTATAACGCAACGGGGTAAGTTTTCAAAGTGCTTTCCGTATTTTTGTAAAACAAAACGGATGTTCCTTCTCCGGATCCATCCGTCGCAAACAAAGAGCTTCCCTGCCCTGTCTATTGTTATATCGACAGGACAGGGAAAAAACTTTAGTCTTATCTCTTATCAGCGCTTATTGCTCTTACGCCAGATTTTCATCACCTCCGCTTCTTTTACCAGCTCATCGCGGAAGTCCGGGTGTGCCACGGAAATAATCTTCTCCGCCTTCTGCCAGGTCGCAAGACCCTTTAAGTTCACGATACCGTGCTCCGTAACCAGATAGTGGATGTTTGCCCTGGTGTCCGTCACGATTGACCCTTCCGTAAGTGTCGGGCGGATGCGGCTTGCAAGATTCCCGTCCTTGTCCTTGAAGGTCGATGTCATACAGATAAAGCTCTTGCCGCCCTTCGACAGATACGCACCCATCACAAAGTCGAGCTGTCCGCCTGCGCCGGAGATGTGCTTTGTTCCCGCGGACTCCGCATTCACCTGGCCGAAGAGGTCAATGTCGACCGCATTGTTGATCGACATGAAGTTGTCGAGCTGTGACACCACGCGCACATCGTTCGTGTAATCGACCGGCGCACTCATCGCGGCGGGATTGCGGTTTAAGAAATCATAGGTCTTTTTGGTGCCCGCGCCGAAGGCGTATGCCATGCGGCCCTTGTCGAGGTTCTTTCTGGCGCCGGTAATCTTGCCTGCTGCCGCGATGTCGACAAAGCCGTCGACGAACATCTCGGTGTGGACACCCAGGTCCTTTAAGTCGGATTTCGCGATCAGGCTTCCGACCGCATTCGGCATGCCGCCGATGCCCAACTGCAAACAGGCGCCGTCCGGAATCTCCGCCACGATTAATTTGGCGACCGCCTCATCGATTTCAGACGCAGGCGCACCCGGCAGCTCCGCGATCGCCGGATTGTCACCCTCAACGATCATGTCGACCATGTCGATGTGCACACTCTCCTCAAAACCGCCGTAACAGACCGGCATGTTCTGATTGACCTCAACGATGATTTTATCCGCCTT
>JAFSRL010000131.1 GCA_017446125.1 Lachnospiraceae bacterium | reverse complement strand
CGCTAAGATGATTGACGGATTCTGATTCAAAGTTCTCGCCAGCGCCACACGCTGCATCTGTCCGCCCGAGAGCTCATCGCAACGGTTGTATGCCTTTTCTAAGATATGCACCTTATCCAGTGCTTCGAGCGCACGAATCTTCTGCTCCTTGGAATAGATTCCCAATAAGGTCTTCCACCAGGGCATGTCCGGCACATTGCTCGTTAAGACATTTTTGATGACCGTGGAACGGGTGACCAGGTTAAAGGACTGGAAGATCATGCCAATCTTGCGGCGGAATTGCCTTAACTCCTGTCCCTTTAAGGACATGACGTCGATACCGTCAACGATGAGCTCGCCGTCCGTGATATCAATCATGCGGTTAATCGTACGGATAAGGGTGGACTTTCCGGCACCGGAAAGACCGATGATGGCCAAAAACTCGCCCTGCTCGATCTTTAAATTGACATGCTGTAAGCCTTTGGTTCCGTTCGGGTAGGTCTTGGATACGTCTTTGAATTCGATCATAGAATATGTCTCCGCTATTTCTGTAAAAAAGGGGCGATGCCGGAAGACACCGCCCCCTTTGCATTACATTACAATCAAATCACTGTTTTCAGATTATTCCTGAACAGCCGCAAGCGCGTCTCTCATCGCATCGTAGTCCGCGTCGGTCGCTCTTAAGTAACCTTCGTGCGTGTAGATTGCGATGATGTCCTTGCCTTCGGGCGTCTCACAAATTGCCAGCATGGAGTCGCAGAACGCGTTGATGAAGTCCTCGTTGTAAACTTCCGGGTTCGCCTTGGTGATGGCAATCGTGTCGTTGTAGATGTTGTCCGTTACGCCGATGACGTTGAGCTCTTCCCAGATTTCTTTCTCTCTGCCGTAGCCCGCACCCTTGGAGGTCGTCTCGGTGCTCGGGGTGTTCCAGTCTTCCTCATAGTCGGTACGACCGTCCGCATAGCAAACGATAACGTCAACCTGCTCCGCAGCCGCCTTCATAAAGGAACCCGCATAGTCGTCCTGCGTCATGTTCGGAAGGTCGGTCAGCTTCTTGCCGTCGTAGTTGTCCATGAGCCACTTGGTCGGGAAGGAATAGCCCGCGTTGGAGGTGACGGACTTGCCCACGCACCAGTTCGCGCTGGAGATATCTTCCCAGGTCAGAGCCTCACCGGCATTGACCTTCGCAGCCAGCTCCTGTCCCTTCGGGGACGGACCCGCATAAATCAGACCCTTGTAATAGGAAACCTGGGGCCCAGATCTCTCGGTCTTGTTCTCAATGCCGTTCCAGTCAGCGGGATTCTCAGAGTCGTTGGACAGGCCCGCACGGGTCGCGGTCAGAATGACCTCTGTCTCGTCAGAATAAACAATGTAGGTGCCGGACGGCAGCCACGCCAGGTCGATGGAACCCGCGGAAAGGGCCTCACCCGCTGCCTCAAAGGAACTCGATACGTCGATTGTAATCTCATCGACATCGTAGCCGTGATTCGCCAGCTCCGCCTTTAACAAATCCGGTAAACCGGAGGTCTGCGTGATAATCTCTTCTGCCGGTCTGGACGGAACGAACTGCAGCTTTAAGGAATCTAAGTGGATGTTCTCCGCAGGCGCCTCTTCCTCAGCTTCTGCCTCCGCAGGTGCTTCCGCCTCTTCCTCAGCGGCTTCTTCCGCCGCCGGTGCGGGCGTCTGCTGCGCCCCCCCTCCACAGCCTGCGATTGCAGCGATGCTCATGGTTGCGGCAAGTAACAAAGCCAGTTTCTTTTTCATAACTACTTCCTCCTTTTTTGTTGATTGTGCTGAATAAACAGCGTGTTACATGAAACCTTATTATAGCACTTTAACCAAAATCACGCAAACGATTCCGCGAACGCGGCAACATCTTCCCGGCTTCCCTTGAACGGGCCCGGTGTTTCCATCTTCAAGGACACAAGCTGCGCGGCAAAATTAAGTGCCTCCTGTATCCCCGCGCGCTGCCGTTCCGTGATATAAGCAGAGAAGGTTGTGTCGCCGCGGCCGGTTCTGCCGGCAAGGGAACGCGGCTTCAACGGACAGGTATAAAAGTCCTTTCCGTCATAGACAAGCACCTCGTCGTGATGGGTAATCATGATTTCCTTCGCGCCCCATTCCGCCATCTGCTTCGCAGCCTCTTTTCGGTCCGTAAGCCCCGTTAAGATTTCCGCCTCCGCGGCATCCGTCTTTAAGTAGGTCACATACGGCAGGTAGGTCTTCTTTGCGTCCCAGTCGTGATAGTCCATCGACCCGGTCTCCAAATCCGCATCGCGCAAAATGCCCTGCACATCCAGCGCCACCTTCGCGCGCTCGGACAGCACACGAATCATCTCGTCCTCAAAGTCGCCCTTGATTAAGCCCGCAAAGTGGAAGACCTT
>JAFSRL010000130.1 GCA_017446125.1 Lachnospiraceae bacterium | reverse complement strand
GTACGCCGTATCGAAAACTTCAAGACGAAAACGGCGCACCGGCGCTTCATTTCGCCGGTGCGCCACATCTTTTGTTTTGTCACGGTCCCATCATCAACTGCGGAACGAACAAGGATACTGCCGGGATAAATGTCACAAGCAATAAGGTCAGTACCATCATCGCATAGAACGGCAGGCATGCCTTTGTCACATCCTCGATTTTGATTTTTCCGATGGAACAGCCCGCAAAGAGTGCCGCGCCCACCGGCGGTGTGCAAAGACCGATTGCCAGGTTCAAAATCAACATGGCGCCAAACTGCACCGGCTGCATCCCGAGCTGTGTTGCCACCGGCAACAGGATGGGTGTCAGAATCAGGATGAGCGGACCCATGTCCATGATGCATCCCAGTACGAGGCACATCACGTTGATGAGTAACAGCAGCACAATCCGGTTATCGGAAATCCCGAGCAAGAGGTTTGTTGCCTTGGTCGGAATCTGTAAGTAGGCTAAGAGCCATCCGAACATGGACGCCGTGGAGATGAGCGCCATCACCATTGCAATCGTCCGCAGGGACTTGCGCAGGATGTTTCCGAATTGCTTTAACGGAATCTCGCGGTAAACAAAGAAGGTGACGATAAAGGCGTAAATCACTGCCACCGCCGCGGATTCCGTCGCGGTAAACCAGCCCGCAATGACACCGCCCACAATGATCAGGCAGGTCATGAGCCCTAAAAACGCATCCTTCGTTACCTGAAACAGCTCTTTTCCGGAAACACGCTTCCCCTTCGGATAATTCCGTTTTCTTGCAATGATCGCGGTAATGATCATCAGTGCCACACCCAGTAAAATGCCGGGGATTAAACCGCCCATGAACAACTGTCCGATGGAAACGCCGCCGCCTGCTGCCATCGCGAACAGAATCATGTTGTGCGACGGGGGAATCATCACGCCCTGGCAGGAGCTTGTCACGGTCACCGCGACCGAGAAGTCATTGTCGTAGCCGGAATCGTTCATCATCGGAATCAGAATCGCGCCGATGGAGGATGTGTCCGCAACCGCACTGCCGGAAATCCCGCCGAAAAACATGGAGGCGAGGATGTTCACCTGTGCCAGCCCGCCGCGCATCCATCCGACGCACGCGTTTGCAAACTTGATGAGTCTGGCGGAAATACCGCCCTGTCCCATAATCTCTCCCGCCAGAATGAAGAACGGAATCGCCATCAGTGAGAAGGACTGCACGCCGTTGACCATGCGCTGGAACAGCGTCGCCAAGGGAATCCCCAGATACATTGCCGTAATCAGGGAAGACAGTCCCAGGGTAAAGGAGATGGGCATCCGCAGCATGAGCAGCAGAATGAACGACACAAACAAAATGACGGTTGCCGCAGTCATATTAGCCATGTTCCTCCTCCTTTCCCGCATCTTCTGCGCCCGGCAGCATCTTCTTATCCAGCTTCAACGCGACAATCAAGGCATTGAAAAACACCAGGATGCCTGACAGCGGCAGAATGATGTATAACACCGCGCTCGGCAGCTTGGTTGCCGGCATCGTGGACAT
>JAFSRL010000129.1 GCA_017446125.1 Lachnospiraceae bacterium | reverse complement strand
TACACATAACCGCATACCTGACAAATCCATTTCATAATGTCATCTCCTTTCTACTACCTACAACAGATTCCTATCTAAAGCGTAACTGTCCGGACGCAAAAAACACATCCCTTGCCAGAGACAGTACGCGCTTTATTTAACTGAAAAAGAAATTTACGCCGTGTGTTCTTTGGCCAGACATCCGGCACACACACCCCGCAGATTGAGCGTATAGCCCGTGATCTCTCCGTCAAAATCAGGCCCTGCGTAACGCGCCGCGTCGAACGCTTCCCTGACCGGCAGATCAAATACGCCACCACACTCGGTACATACAAAGTGGTCGTGCTCACCGGTGGTCGAATCGAAGTGATCGACACCGTCGCCCACCTGTATCTTTTTGATCTCGCCGAGTTCCGTTAAAAGCATCAGGTTACGGTAAACGGTACCCAGGCTGATATTGGGCAGAATCTTACGTACATTTGTGTAAACCACATCCGCTGTCGGATGATCCTTGCGATCCTTCAGGAAATCCATGATGATCGCGCGTTGTTTTGAATACTTTAAAGCCATGATTAACCCTCAAAAAATATTTCAGTAACTATTACTATTTTAGTTTAACACAAAAAATTAGAATTGCAATAATTAAATTGTAAACAATTTATAAAATTTTGCATATAGTTTGCTTGCTTTTTGTCAATCGCAATGATACTGTTATTAATGTAGGTAGCAACAGGAGGGGTGTATGCGAACCGCAAGAAGACTTTCCGCTTTGTGGAAGGCACTTGGCTGTGCCGTATTTCTGTTAATCGGACTGTTTCCGATTTATTGGCTTGTCGCGATGAGCATTCGTCCGACGGATGAAATGCGCGGGCAAATCGCGTTGATTCCCCAGACCCTCACCCTCGAACACTTCATCCAGCTCTTTCAAAAGCAGGGCATTTCCCAGGCAATCGTGAATTCCTTACAGACCACCTTCGGCTCGCTCGTGATTTCCTTGATCGCGGGAATTTGCGCGGCGTATGTGCTTGCGCGCAGGCGCTTTCGGTTCGGCATCAAAAAGCCCTTAACCTACTGGGTGCTTCTGGTGCGTGTCTTGCCGCCGGTCGCCTTCACGATTCCCTTGTACATCATGTTCAATAAAGTGGGCATCTTAAATACGAAGCTGCCGGTCATGCTCGCGTGCGTCCTCATCAACGTGCCGCTCATCATCTGGTTCCTCATCAGCTTCTTCCAGGATTTGCCGGAGGAGGTGGAAGAGAGCGCGAAGGTGGACGGCGCCACCGAATGGCAGATGTTTACGCGCATCGTCTTGCCGCTTGTCGCGCCCGGCATTGCCGCGGTCTCGATGTTAAGCTTCATGTATGCCTGGAACGAATACACCTACACGGTCATTTTCACGCGTTCTCCGTCGAACGCCACGGTGCCTTTGGCGCTCGCCCTTTTGAACACGGAGGACAACCTGACAAACTTCGGCCTGGTCGCCGCGGGCGGTGTGATTTCGGTAATTCCCATCACGCTTTTCGTGATCTTCGCGCAGAATTACCTGATCTCCGGCCTTTCCAGCGGCGCGGTAAAAGAGTAACTGTTACACAACAATTTTTAGAACAGGAGGGAAACAATGAAAAAGTTATTGTCACTGATGTTGGCACTGACGCTTGGTCTTTCCCTGATCGCCTGCGGCGGTTCATCCGGCGGTGGCGGCGGGACAGCACCGGCAGCAAACGACACAGAGGCTGCGACTGAGGAGAGCGCGGGCGACGCCGAAGGCGGTGTGACCAAGCTTTCCTTAATTCTGCGCGCGGGCACCTACGCGGAAGTCATCAAGGAATGCCTGCCTGCGTTTGAGGCCGAGCACAACGTCACCTGCGAAGTCCTGGAGCTTTCGGAGGAAGATTTGCACACCGGCATCGCGCTTGACGCGGCAAACACGCAGGGCAGCTACGACCTTTGCATGGTGGACGGAAGCTGGATGGCGGAGTTCACGGCAAACGGCGTGCTCGCAAACTTAACGGAGCTCGGGTATGTCTTGGACGATGACATCATCCCGGCAACGACCACGATCAGCTATGTGGACGGCAACGCGTACCTGGCACCTTACTACGGCAACGTGACGGTCTTACTTTACAACAAGGAAATCGTCCAGGCGGCAGGCTACGACGGAACGGACATCGCGTCGCTTGATGACATCTTAAAGATCTGCCGGCAGGCGCAGGCGGATGGCAAGAAGGGCTTCATCTACCGCGGCGACTCCCAGAACAACTTCGTCGTCGACTTCATGCCCATCTTACTTTCCTTCGGCGGCTGGGTCATCGACAAGAACAACAAGCCCACCGTCAATTCGCAGGAATTCAAGGATGCGTTAAACTTCTACCTCGAGCTGATCGCAACGGGCGACGCCGAAGTGAAGGATGACTTAATCGCCTCCGTCGACACCGGCGCGGGCGCAATGGGCGTGGGCTGGCCCGGCTGGTACACCCCGACCGCGGACACCACCGCGGACTACTGCGCAATCACCGGCGCGAAGAGTGCCGGCGCGAAGGCGCACAACGCGAACGTTTACGGTATCTGGACGATCGGCATTCCCGCAAATTCGCAGAACAAGGAATTGGCGTGCGAGCTGCTCACATATCTGATGGATAAGGATGTGCAGAAGTCGACGGTTGCAAGTGGCGGCGTACCCTGCCGTTATTCGAGCTTACAGGATCCGGAAATCCTTGCGACCTATCCGCAGTATGAAGTGGTCTGCAAAGCTCTTGAGGGCGGCGTCTACCGTCCTGTCATCGAAGAGTGGACACAGTTCTACACCATCCTCGGCACGGAGATGGACAGCATCATCAACGGTGTCAAGACCGTCGACCAGGGTCTCGATGACGCACAGGCACAGTTGGAACAGTTGATGGGTAATTAAACAGTATGAAAAAACCGGTTTCGGAACAATTCAACACAGCCGGTTCTCAAACGAGACGATTCGGCGTCGGGATGGTCACCCCGACGCTGATCGTCCTGCTTGTCATGACCGCATATCCGCTGATCTTCACCTTCGTCTACAGCTTCACGGATTACAACCTGTTGCGCAGCATGAAGAACGGCGCGAATTTCATTGCGTTAAAGAACTACACGGATTTGTTGAGCAACACCTACTTCCGTCAGTCCGTCTTTAACACCGTGAAGTTCACCCTGCTTGCGGTCGTCTTTGAAATGCTTGTGGGCTTTGTGATGGCGCTGCTCATCAACAGCATCACGAAGGGTCAGAAGCTCATGCGCACGCTGCTGCTTCTGCCTTATCTCTTGCCCACGGTAACGGTGGCATTGTCCTGGCGGATGATGCTCTCCCCCAACTACGGCATCGTGAACCAGGTCCTCACGTCACTGCACCTTCCGGTGCACAACTGGTTTTCGGATGTCAAAACCGCCTTCGGTATGGTATTATTAATCGATGTGTGGCAGAGTGCGCCGTTTGTGTTCCTTTTGTTGTACGCGGCGCTGCAGGCGGTACCGGAAGGACAGTACGAGGCGGCGCGCATCGACGGCGCGAACGCGTTCGACACCCTGATCCACATCACGATTCCGAACATCAAGGGCGCGCTTGCACTGTGTGCCCTGCTGCGCACGATCGATTCGTTCCGGCTTTTCGACAAGGTCAACCTCTTAACCGGCGGCGGCCCTGCGAACTCCACCTCGACGATCACGCAGTACCTTTACAACTTCGGAATCAAATCGCTCGACTTCGGCTACGGAAGCGCGGGCGCAATCATTATGACCATTCTGGTGCTGATCTTATCGAGCCTTTACATCAAGCGGGCGATGGGATGAGCCCCTTGAAAATAAAATAATACGGCAGGAGAGATAAGACAGCAATGGCACAATCCACATTTTTCGCAACCATTTCGCGCATGAAGTATATCGAGCGCTGGGCGCTCATGCGCTCGTCGCGTCCGGAGACCCTTTCGGAGCATTCCATGGAGGTCGCGATGATCGCGCATGCGCTTTGCATTCTTTCGAATGTGCGGCACGGCAGGCATTTGGACGCAGAGAAGGCGGCCCTCATCGGGCTGTATCATGACGCGTCGGAAATCATCACGGGCGATATGCCCACGCCCGTCAAGTATTACAACGACGAGCTGCAGCGGGCGTATAAGGACGTGGAAGCGGTCGCGGAAAAGCGTCTTCTGCGCAAGCTCCCGGATGATATCCGCGATTCCTTCGAGGCGATTTTTACGCCCATCGCGGGCACGGACGATCCGGAGGAGGCGTACATGCGCGCCCTCGTCAAGGCGGCGGATAAGCTGAGCGCGTACATCAAATGCATCGAGGAAGAAAAAGCGGGCAACGGGGAATTCAAGACCGCGAAGGAAGCAACGTATAAGAAACTGTTAAAGCTCTCGGAAATCCATCCGGAGGTGGATGATTTCATGAAGGAATTTTTGCCGCCCTACGGATCGACACTGGATGAGTTATTATAAAAACAGAGGAGGATCACCATGCATTTCTACATGCCCGCAAAGGTTTACTCGGAAAAGAACTGTGTTTTGAATCATGCGGAAGAGCTCGCGGCCTTAGGGACGCATGCGCTCCTTGTCACGGGACGTTCCAGCGCGGAAAAGAACGGCTCCTTACAGGACGTCATCGATGCGCTCACGAAAGGCGGCGTGAAGTACACGCACTTCAATGAGGTGGAAGAAAACCCCTCGACGGAAACCGTCATGAAGGCGCGGGATGCGGGCGTGAATGCCGGCTGCGACTTTGTCATCGGGATTGGCGGCGGAAGCCCCATGGACGCGGCGAAGGCGATTGCGCTCATGATTAAGAACAAGGACGCGCAGGCGGACTACCTCTTTGACGCGGCAAAACCGACACAGGCAATTCCGCTTGCCCTGATTCCCACGACCTGCGGCACGGGTTCGGAATCGACGCCGTATTCGATCATCACAAGACATGAATTAAAGACGAAGCAGGCGCTGCCGCACAAGGTCTTCGCGGCGTTGTCTTTGATTGACGGGAAGTATTTGGCGACCGCCCCGGCGCATGTATTGACAGACACCACGACGGACGCGCTCGCGCATTTCTTTGAGAGCTTTGTGAATGTGAAGGCAACGGACTACTCCAGGCTCTGCGTGGTGAAGGGACTTGAGATCTGGAAGCGTTCGCAACAGCTCCTGCAGCATCTGGATACGGAGAAGCCTTCGGAAGAGGCGCTCTTTGATATGTTGAACGCCTCCATGATTGCGGGTATGGCGATCACGCACACGGGGACGAGCCTGCCGCACGGCTTGAGCTATGCGCTCACCTACAACACCGGCATGCCGCACGGCAAGGCCTGCGGATTCTTTATGCCCGGCTATTTAAGGGAAGCGGATAAAGATATGGCTTCGGAGGTCCTGCGCATGGCGGGCTTTACCGACACGGACGACCTCGAGCGCCACTACGAAATCACCTGCGGTCGCGACACCGTGGATACCGTTGTCCTGGAGATGAGCGTGCAGGATTTGCTCTCCAACCCCGCAAAGCTTTCCCAGGCACCCTTCAAGGTCGACGAAACCGTTTTACGACGCGTTGTGGGGGTATGATTACACCTCTTCACTCACAGGCAAAAACTTGCTCTTATTTGGACTTTACATAGCAAAAACACAGCACAAAGTCCAAATAAGAGCAAAATTTTGCCTTTATTTGGACTTTGTGCTATAATTAGGCGGAATAATGAGGTGTCATAAAAAGGAGAACTCCATGAGAATCATAGGGAGAAGAGAGGAACAACATGAGCTGGAACGTTATGCCCGTTCAGACAAGTC
>JAFSRL010000128.1 GCA_017446125.1 Lachnospiraceae bacterium | reverse complement strand
TGTTCATACCAGGCGATGTTAAAAGCAATCGGCAGTTCGTTGATGTCATCAAGGCCGAATACCTCCTTTAACTTCAGCGCGATCAACGCGAGCGAATAGGAGTCATTGCACTGTCCGGCATCCAGCACGCGCGGAATCCCGCCGATGTCACCCAGGTCTAACTTGTTGTATTTGTATTTGGCGCAGCCGGCAGTTAAGATGACCACATCCTGCGGTAATCTTTCGGCGAATTCTTTATAGTAATCTCTGGATTTCATTCTTCCGTCACAGCCGCCCATCACGACAAACTTGCGGATGGCGCCACTCTTGACTGCTTCCACGACCTTGTCCGCCAGGGCAAAGACCTGCTCGTGCGCAAAGCCGCCGACGATCTCGCCCGTCTCGATTTCCGTGGGCGGCTGGCACGTTTTGGCCTGCTCGATGATGGGGGTAAAATCCTTTTTCTCTCCGTAGGCGCCGTCGATGTGCTTACAGCCCGGATACCCGGTCGCGCCGGTCGTCCAGAGTCTGTCCTTGTAGGAATCCGCAGGCGGAACGATACAGTTCGTCGTCATCAGAACCGGTCCGTTAAATGACGCGAACTCCTCCTTTTGCTTCCACCACGCATTTCCATAATTACCGATCAAATGCTTATACTTCTTTAACTTCGGGTAGTAGTGCGCCGGCAGCATCTCGGAATGCGTATACACATCAACCCCCGTCCCTTCCGTTTGTTCCAAAAGCATTTCCAGATCGCGCAAATCGTGACCGGAGACTAAGATACCCGGGTTTTTGCCGACGCCGAGATTGACCTTTGTGATCTCCGGGTTCCCGTAGGCGCCGGTGTTGGCGCCATCCAAAAGGGCCATGCCGTCCACGCCGGCCCTGCCGGTTTCAAGCGTCAGGGCTACCAGGTCATCCACCGTGAGAGAATCATCCAGAAGCTTTGCGAGGGTCTCTTGGATGAAGATATCGATTTCCTCGTTGTCCTGCATCAGGGCATTTGCGTGCTTGGAATATGCGGAGAGTCCCTTTAAGCCGTAAGTGATGATCTCGCGCAGGGAACGGATGTCTTCGTCCTTTGTTGAAAGTACGCCCACCTCATCGGAGGATGCTTTTGACGCATATTCGGAAACCGCTCCGTGCCAAAGCGCAGCAGCAGGCAGATCGGATGCCGTCTCCACCATCGTCAGCAGCTTCTCCTTCATCGCCAGCGTCTTTTCGACATCCTTGGCGATCGCGTCATAATCAAAGCTCGCGTTGGTAATCGTTGTAAAAAGATTTCTGGTCACCATGTGGTTGACCTCTTTCACCACTGCCTTTCCTTCCTTGCGCAGTCTGGTCGTCACGACGCTCAAGCCCTTCGTCACATAGATGAGCAGATCCTGAATGGCCGCGACCTCCGGCTTCTTACCGCAGACTCCGCTCACTGTGCAGCCTTCTCCTTTTGCCGTTTCCTGGCACTGATAACAGAACATCATGTTGTCCATAAGAAATCCTCCTTAACCTGTGATACTTACTTGCCGTTACATCCTCATTAAACTATAATCAAGATGATCGGTATGTTGTTGTGACAACAAAACGGAGGAAATTATGAATTCTTCATTTCTGGCGAATACGATGCTGTTTCACGGAATCCGGGAGGACGAGATAAGCGCGCTCCTCCCCTGTCTTTTTGCGCGGGAAAAGAAATATAAAAAGGATGCCCTCATCCTGCGTGCCGGTGATGTGACAGCAGAGCTCGGGATCGTCGCCGAAGGCAGCGTCAACATTATCGTCAATCATTACTGGGGCGGTTCCAACATCTTCGGTCATGTCGCAAAGGGCGATCTGTTTGCGGAGAATTTTGCCGCGATCCCCGGCAAGGAGCTCATCTGCGATGTCGTTGCCGCTGAAAACTGCACGGTCCTCTTTTTAAACCTGGAACGTCTTTTGACCACCTGCGAAAAAGGCTGCGTTTATCATAACCGCATCATCAAGAACCTGATCCGGATTGCCGCGACCAAAAACTTCCATCTCTCCACGCGCATGATGCACATCGCGTCGAAATCCATCCGCGAGCGGCTCTTGTCCTATCTCTCCGCAGAGGCCATGGAAAACGGGACCGCGCACTTCACGATCCCGTTCAACAGACAACAGCTTGCGGATTACCTGGGCGTCGACCGCAGCGCGCTTTCCAATGAACTCGGCAAGATGCAGCGAGAGGGTCTGATTACCTTTCACAAAAACGATTTCACATTGCTCCAGGCGGAATAGGGATTGCTCCCTCGTCATTTAAGAAATGCTCTTTGGCGAACGCCATATCCTGCACAATCTCCACGGTGCCGAGGTAGTTGCCCTCATAATCTCTAACGGCCCGATAGGCTACGAGGAAGGGCTTGCCCACTTTCTCCATCCAGATTTCCACAGAATCGCGGCGGCCTTCCCTGAAGTCATCGATGATCGAGCGCACCATTGGTTCGATCTTGGGCGGATGGCAGGAGAACACGTCCCTGTCGATTGCCATCCCCGGGCGCTTGAAGACCTTTGGCCCTTCGTTAAAGTAGCGGTTGATGTTGTCTTCGTCAACGAAGGTGATCTCTAATGGAATCGTATTAAGAAGCGCCGTCAGCTGATCTAACGTCATATGTCCGCCCCGCATTACGATTTCGCCGTCTGCGGATTGTGCCTTTGGCGTACGCATACTTTCTTCCGCTTCCTCCCAGGTTTTTGGTGTCACATTCATACAGTCCGCATAGTCTTTTGCGTCATGATAGATGCCGTACCACTCCTCATTCGTAAAGTTTACCGCGCAGATCGGGAAGAGGATGTTCTGTTCCTTATAAATCATCTCCTCCGCCCGCTTCATAACGTTCTCTAAGCGTGTGACCCACCAGGAATCATGTGCGGATTCCTTATCCAGTGCCGCGAGCTCATCGCGGATTTCGTCATCAACCGTCCACATGACCTGGGAGGGCCCCGTGATGTCGTATTTCACCTTCAGGTTCGGATAAAGCAGGTCGCCTTTTTTCGCGTAATGCGTGGAGATTTCACGCAGCTTTTTTAGCTGCGGCGTTACATCCTCCCCGCGTGCAAGAACGTCCTTCATCGTCCCGAGCAGGCTTGTCAGCATCTCATTTTCCTTTGTAAGCGTCTGTAAGGGATGTCCTTTTACTGCAATCAGACGTGACGCGAGAACATCCTTGT
>JAFSRL010000127.1 GCA_017446125.1 Lachnospiraceae bacterium | reverse complement strand
GTACCCGTCCCCCTGACTCACGGTATTGACACCCAAAAAAATTAGGTGTAACATAAGACTGTATTAGTTGTGTTAGTACACATAGGTTGATAACGTTGTTGAAGGAAAAGCTGCAACTTTATAAGAATCATCTATCGGAACAGACCAAAAGGAGCCGGAGCGAGCGGCTCCTTTCGTGGGTGTTTTTATCGCCGAGCCTTCTGGGGGTATTGGTGTTTTTTATCGTACCGTTTTTTGTGGTGATCTATTATTCCATGGTGAATAATCCCGTGCAGAAGACCTTTGTCGGGTTCGAGAACTATGTGCGTGTCTTTGGCAACGCCGCCTTCCGGCAGGCCGCGAAGAACACCTTCTTCTTTTCCCTGATTGCGGTGCCCCTGGCGGTTGTGCTGTCGTTACTTCTGGCGGTGGTCATGGAGTCAAAGATTCCGTTCAAGAGCAAGTTCCGCACCTTCTTTTTGAGCCCCATGATGGTGCCCATTGCGTCGGTCGTTCTCATCTGGCAGGTGCTGTTTCACTTCAACGGACTTGTGAATGAGATGACCGCGATCTTTGGCACGCAGAAGGTGGACTGGTTGAAATCGGACAAGGCGGCAATCGTCATTGTCTTATTGTTTTTATGGAAGAACTTAGGCTATAACATGATTCTGTTTATGGCGTCGCTTTCGAGCGTGCCCTACGACTTAATCGAGGTGGCGACGATGGAGGGCGCGACCCCCTGGCAGGTGTTTTACCACATCAAGCTAAGATACTTATCGCCCACGATTTTATTCGTCACGATTATGTCGCTCATTAATTCATTCAAGGTATTCCGCGAGATTTATTTGATGGCGGGCGCGTACCCGTACGACTCGCTTTATATGCTGCAGCATTTTATGAACAATACGTTCCAGTCACTGGACTACCAGAAGCTTTCGGCGGCCGCCGTCATCATGTGCATTGCAATGATCATCATCATCGGTGTGCTCTTTGTGTCGGAGGATCGGTTCGGACGTGACATCGAGGAATCGTAGGACATGGTAAAGGATAAGAAGGTCAAATTCCGCGAGCGGATTCACATCGGAACAGGCACGCTCATCGCGGCATTCTTTGCGGCGCTGTTTTTGCTGCCCATCATCTTGACCATCACGAATTCCTTCATGTCCGCGTCGGAAATCAACGCAAACTACGGCGCCGTCTTTGCGACCGGAGAGCGGGGCGGGCGCGCCTTCATCGAAAAGACCGTGACCCTGAAATTCATTCCGGACATGGTGAGCTTCACGCAGTACATCAATGTCCTCATCAAGAGCCCGGAGTATCTGTTCAAGTTCTGGAATTCGGTGATCTACGTGGTGCCCATCGTGGTGTTCCAGCTGGTGATTGCCTCCCTTGCGGCGTACGGCTTCGCAAGGTGCTCCGGAAAGGTGAAGACGGGTATCTTTTTTGCTTACATCATCCTGATGCTCACGCCTTATCAGGTGACGCTGGTGCCCAACTTTTTAGTGTCGAACTGGCTGCACATTTTGAATACCAGGTGGGCGATTTGGCTGCCCGGCATCTTTTCGCCGTTTGCGGTCTTTTTGCTGACGAAGTATTTCAAGCGGATTCCGGTGTCCGTCATTGAAGCCGCGGAGATTGACGGCGCGACGGAGTGGCAGATCTTTTCAAAAATCTGCATGCCGCTTTGCAAGAACGGTCTGTTCTCCATCGCGATTTTGCTGTTCATCGATTATTGGAACATGGTGGAGCAACCGCTCATTTTATTGAACGATGAGGAGATGCATCCGCTTTCGGTATTTTTGAGTAAGATCAATTCAGGAGAGATTTCACTGGCGTTTGCGGTCGCGGTCATTTACATGATTCCGCCGCTATTGCTGTTCCGGTACGGAGAGGATTATCTGGTGGAAGGCATCACGTACCAGGGTGGTATCAAGGGCTGATACGTTTGGAAAGGAAGTAAGGGGATGGATACAAAGAAGACAGAAAACAAACAGGAATTGGTGGAAGTAACGCAGGAGGCAAGGGATTACGAAAAGACCCGCAAACGCAAGGACCGGGTAAAGAACGCCGCAATCATCTTTCTTGCGTTGATGCTGGTTTTGACGTTTTTCTCAAACACCATCATGAATTATTCGCTTGCCGAAGTCGCGACGCAGTACGTGGAGTCCGGCGAAATCTCGCCGCAGGTACGCGGCACCGGAACGGTGAACGCGGACGATCCGTACAACGTCACGGTTTCCGAAACGCGCAAGATTGCTTCCGTCGCGGTGAAGCAGGGCGACCACGTGAAAAAGGATGACATCCTTTATGTTTTGGAGGACGTGGAATCGACGGAGCTGACGAATGCCTTAAACGAGCTTTCGGAATTGAAGGTTGCGTATGAAACCGCCCTCTTTGCCGGCGATGTGCCGAATGAGGTCATCACGAGTGTCCGCGCCGGAGAAGTGACAAGCATGGACGAGTACCAGGCGATGTTAAAGGACGTGACCGAACGGTTTGACCTGGCGGAGAGCGTCAAGGAGCAGGCGCAGGTCATCTGGGACAATTACGAGGACTACCGGGAAACGGACAGCTATAAGAATGCATACAATGCCGCTTCACCCGCGTATGAGATTGCAAACATCGGCGTCCAGCAGGCGGAGGCGACGGCTGCGGGCGACACGGAGCGTTTGGAGGAATTGAGCATCCGCCTGGCGGAATTGAACAGGGACCAGACGGAGCTGACCACCTACGGCAACCAGATTGACATTTCCTATCAGGAACGGATGGTGAAGGCAAAGCGCGTGCTCGATGATGCGACCGCGATCTACGACAAGGTAAAGGCGGAAAAGGAGGAGCTGGTTACGGCAATCGCGAAGGAAATCTCCTTAACCGCGCAGCGGGATTCCATCACAAAGAAGCAGGAGGAGATTGCGAAGCTTCGTGAGAAGTCGACCGGTTCCACCATCGTTGCGCCCGTGGACGGTACCGTGACGAGTCTTTCCTATGTTGCGGGAGAGACCACGAAGCCGGAGGAAGCGGCTGCGGTCATCCAGGTGGACGGTAAGGCGATGACCGTGAAGTTCTCCGTGACCAACGAGCAGGCAAGAAAGCTAAAGGTCGGGGACGCCGCGGACCCGCAGAACCGCTGGTATTACAACGAGTTCAAGGCGACGTTGTCCGCCATCAAAAACGATACGACGGATCCCGCCGGCAAGAAGGAGCTGACGTTTACGATTGTCTCGCCGGAGGTTCAGGCGGGTCAGAGCGTTTCTCTTGTCATGGGAGAGGCAGCCCTTAGGTATGACATGACGGTGCCCAATGCGGCAATCCGTGAGGACAACAACGGAAAGTTTATCCTGATTGTCGAAAGCAAGGCGACGCCGTTGTCGAACCGCTATATCGCACGGCGCGTCGACGTGGAGGTTGTTGCGTCCGACGATACGAGGAGCGCGATTTCGGGGACCCTGCAGGGGTATGAGTATGTGATTACGACGACGTCGAAGCCGGTGAAGGCAGGCGATCAGGTGCGGCTCGCGAGCGGGAATTTGTAAGTTGAAGAAATTATCTGTTGACAGAATAAAAACCATATTTTCAAAAAAGACCATCATCAAGCTGGCGGTGGCCTGCGGTTGTTTGCTGGTTGTATTTGCAATCCGGTTGTATATGAGCAGCCGGATGAGTGAGCTCCACGATCAGAATGCGGCGGCGCGGTGGACGCCTGGGGGCGGAAGCGCACAGATCAGTTGCTTTTTTAAACAGGACGCGAACGTCACGGGAGACCGCATCAAAGAGCTGCTATACAACCTCGACAACGCGTTGACGGAAGCTTCGATCGAAGCGGATGAAGAGGGTGCGGTGAAAATCAATTACTGCTACTCGACCATCGGGACGGTTTCCTTAAGCGCGGGCACACGGACGGTGACGCTACCCGCAATCGGCTGCGGCGGTGACTTCTTTACGTTTCATCCGGTACAGCTTGTTTCCGGCTCCTTCTTCTCGGATGACATGCTGATGCAGGATGCCGTGATTCTGGATGAGAACAGCGCCTGGCAGTTGTTCGGCGGAAATAACATCGCGGGACAGACGGTCTACATCGATTCCGTGCCCCACTTCGTTGCGGGTGTTGTCCGAAGCGAAACGGGACACTTGGCGGAGGCCGCCGGTTTAAACGGCAGCATGGTCTACTTGACCTTTGATTCCATGTCGCGCTACGGCACGGGATTCCGGACGGGCACCATGTCTGAGGAAGGCACGGGAAGCGAAAGCGCTTCGATGCAGACGCTGGAGCTGTTGATGCCGGAGCCGGTCAAGGGCTTTGCGAAGCAGCTTGTCACGGAGAAGATGGGCGTTTCTGCGGAAAGCATGATTGTGGTCGATAACAGCCGGCGGTTTTCTTATCCGTCGCTGTATGCGGTCGCAACGTCCTTCGGCACACGCAGCATGCAGCCGTCGCAGACTGCATACCCTTATTGGGAGAACTTAGCGCGCGGCTGGGAGGATGTTTTGGCGCTTTGCTTTGTTTTCCAAATTGTATTTTTGGCGGCCGCCGTGATTCTCTTAACGGAGATGATCGTCAACGGTTACCGTCACAAGAAATGGACAGCAGCCGGGCTGTATGAGTCATCGCGCATTTTCGTGTATGACCTTCAGGCCCGTAGGAAAGCATATAAAGAAAAGTGGAAGTATTTTTAAGGTGAAAACCTTCTCCTTGAGGAGAAGGTGCCCCGAAGGGGCGGATGAGGTGGAAGATGAAAAAGAAAATGGTAGCAGTGGTTTTGTTGATGACGATGCTTGCGGGCATTTCCGCCTGCGGCAGGAACGAAGAGGGCGCATCGGGTTCTAACAGCGGCGGCGCGTCAAGCGGCAACAACACGTCCGGAACCATGCCGGAAGAAGCAAAGCAGTATGTGTTCAAGGACGAGGTGATGTCCTTAAAGGGAGACGAGGGTCTTCGGGATGTTTATCAGATGGTGTACGACGGGACGAATCTGTACACAAGCGGTTCTGTCTATGACGAAGAGACGCATCTGTCTTATACGAAGCTGTATCGTTTGAGTACAAGCGGCGAGGTGATGGATGCCTATGACCTGCCGGTTCCCGAGGGCAGGCACGCAAACTACGGCAATTTCCAGCCCTGTAAGCTTGGCGGCGTCATCGCCGTTAAGACAACCTACAATGTGCTTACGAGAGAAGAGGCGCTCGCAAGACAGGAAGAGATCGAGGCGATGGAGTCGGGTGAGGATGTTAACACGGAAGAAGCGTCTGACGAGGAGGCCGGTGAAGAAGCTTCGGATGAGGTTCAGAACGGCGAAGCCGAAGAGACAGACACAGATACAGCCTCTTCCGCCCCCGGGGAAGCACCCGGAACAGAAGAAGCGCCTTCTCCCGAAGAGGAAGACCCGGAGAGGCCTAAGGAGGAGGACTGGTACGATCCGTTGGACTACAGCTC
>JAFSRL010000126.1 GCA_017446125.1 Lachnospiraceae bacterium | reverse complement strand
GTACCCGTCCCCCTGACTCAGTCGCCGCAGTAAAATGAAAGGAGATCAACATGAGCAATATCTTCCACACCGTACTGCTCCTCGCCCTGCCGGCGAGCGGAAAAAGCGAGGTGCGCAACTTTATGGCGCAGATGGAGGGAAAGACCCTGGAAAAGGACTTCCACATCGGAGAGAACTTACAGCTCGACGACTTCCCCTATGTGCACTTCATGCGTCGCATCGATGAAGAGCTTGCGGCACTCGGGAAGGAGCGCATCTACTACCAATCGAACGAAGAGCCCTTCAACAATAATTACGACTGGGGCACGCTGGTTCAGCTCTTGAACGAGGACTACCACGACCTTTTGCATTCGAACCGTGTGAGTCCCGCTTCCTATGCGGAGCATCTCTTTGACCGCATCGATGCCGCTTCCCTAAAGGTCGGTAACGAAGCGAGATTAAAGGCCCTGCCTGCGGAAACCAGAAGCGCGATCGCAGGAAAGCTTGAGAAGGAAGCGAAGGAGATTCGTGACTTTTTGGAGGACCAGTACACGGACAGCCTGGAAGGCAAAACGATCGTCATCGAGGCGGCAAGAGGGGGCCCCGACGGCAGCACGCTTCCCTTAACAGGCGCCTACGGTTATCAGTACACGCTCTCGCAGTTTTCGGACGAGCTGTTGGACAATGCGGTCATCCTTTATATCTGGGTAACGCCGGAAGAGTCCCGCCGCAAGAACAACGAACGGGCGAATCCGGACGATCCGGGCTCCAATCTCTTTCATGGCGTGCCGATGGCCGTCATGCTCGGGGACTACGGCACGGATGACATGCAGTATTTAAGAGAGCATTCGGAAAAAGAAAACACCGTCACCGTTTCGCGTAACGGCAAGACCTGGCATCTGCCGATCGGTGTCTTTGACAACCGCGTGGACAAGACTTCTTTCCTGCGCGCGGATAAGGCGGACTGGGATGCGCAGCTTGTCGCTGACGTCACCGCCGCAATCCGCGAGGCAACCGACACGATGTGGAGCAACTACCGGTAAAGTGAGTCACTGTACCCGTCCCCCTGACTCACACCCCCGGTGCCTTCCACATATGACGCGTAAGCCCCTTGTCTGCGAGGGCAAGCTCCTCACGGTAGAGGGCGCGCCACTTCTCATAGAGATCCATATAGAGCGCATGGTTTGCCGCATCCGGGGTAAACGTGCGCTCTGTTTTTGCAAGGCGTTTTGCGGCAGCGGAGATGTCATCGTAGATGCCCACACCGTACCCTGCGAGAATCGCGCAGCCCAGGGCGGTCGCTTCCTTCACCACCGGAACGTGCACGGGGATCCCTAAGACATCCGCGAGGATCTGGCTCCACAACGGTGACTTCGATGCGCCGGAGGCAAAAGACACCTCCGCCGGCAGGTGCGAGGTCGACTCCTCGACGAGCTTCATGTGCCCGTAGGTGACGAATGCGGTGTTCTCTAAAATCGCGCGGTAGAAGGTGTACTTGTTGAAGCAATCCGCGTCGAGGTCAAAGTTTGTAAACGTGGGCGCGGCATGCTTCCAGGAAACAAAGTTCATGACATCACTGAACGCGCAGCACATTCCGTGGCTCCCTGCGGGAACCTTCTGCGCCGCTTCATTCATTACATCATAGACATCGATGCCGCGTGCTGCTGCCATCTCTTTTTCCGCCTGACAAAAACCGTCTCTGTACCAGCGCATGACGAGTCCCGGCTTAAAGGCGAGCGCCTCATACTGCCAGACGCCCGGCACCGCGTGGCAGTTGACGCGGACTCTTGCAAGCGCATCCGTCATCGCGACACCGGTGTTGTACTCATACTGCCAGAAGCTCCCGCCAAAGATTGCGGCTTCATCGGGAGACGTCACACCCACGCCGATGCAGCCAAGCTGCGCGTCACCGCCGCCCACGACAACGGGCGTCCCTTCGGTGAGCCCGGTCTCTTTCGCAGCCGCAGCGGAAACGGAAGCAATACGGGTGCCGGATTCCGCAACGTCCGGCAGGATGTCGGTGCGCAGCCCCGCGCGTTCCAACATCGATTGATCCCAGTTGCGTGTCGCAAGGTCCATGAGACCGCTGGTCGAACCGTTCGAAGGCTCCACCGCAAGCACGCCGGTGAGCTTAAAGATCAGCCAGTCGTTGAACATTCCGACCTTATCCGTTTTCTCATAGACTTCCGGGAGCTTGTTTTTAACCCAGAGCAGGCGGGGGAGTGCGTCAAGCGCAAAGGACTGTCCCGACCGCGCATAGAGTTCTTTTTCCAGGGAAGGGTCGCTCTCGATAAGCTGCCGCACCTCATCCTCCGCGCGTGCGTCAACGTTGGCGCAGGCAAAAATCTCTTCTCCCGCGGCGTCATAAAGGACGATCCCTTCACGCATGCAGGTCGTGGAGATTGCGGCGATGTCCGAGGGGGAGATGTGTGTTTTTTCAAGAACGCCACGGATGCACTTTACAGTCTTGTCCCAACCGCCCTTCCAGTCAAAATCCATGCTGCCCGGGAAGCGCGGGTCTGCGGGGTGCTCCCATTCCAGGGCGCATACCCCCTGTTCGTTGCCCTCCGTGTCAAAGAGTACCGCGCGGATGCTGCCGGTGCCCGCATCGAGTGCCATGAGATACTGCGCCATAGGGAATCCTCCGTCCGAATGCGTGTTTTTGGCCTGCGGATTAATCATACCATGCTTTGGCAGATAATGGTATAATAGATGGGTACGCAGCAGGAAAGGGGGAAACGATTCCATGTCTGATCTGAATGGCGTAAAAGCCGCAAAAGACTATCACTTGGACAAAGTGTTTGCCAATGACAAGGGGTTCTATGTCAAG
>JAFSRL010000125.1 GCA_017446125.1 Lachnospiraceae bacterium | reverse complement strand
CATCGGTGTACTTGAAACGACCGATCGGTTCTCTGACCTCCATGCCCACAAGCTTGTTAATGTCAGCACCCTTCTGCAGCGCCTCGCCGCAGATGTCATAGAACTGAAGGATGAGACGCATCAGCATGTACTGCTTATGCAGTGAGGTATAGGTATCCTCATCCATGAACGCGTTCTGCTGCAGCAAGTCTTCACGGACGGATCTGGCCGCTTCCATCTTTAAGCGGTCGGGTGCCGAGAGGGCATCCTCACCGACCAAGCGGACCATTTCCTGTAAGGAGCTCTCTTCCTGTAAGAGCGCCATCAGGCGACCCTTGGCCTCCATCCAGGTCTCACCGCCGTTTTTGTCAAACCACGCGCCCATCTTGTCATACAGAGAATAACTTTCCAGCCAGTTGATCGCCGGGAAGTGTCTGGCGTGCGCCAAATCGGCATCCAGTCTCCAGAACACCTTGACGATACGAAGCGTCGCCTGCGTGACCGGTTCCGAAATATCACCGCCCGCAGGGGAAACCGCGCCGATAACGGAAAGGGAACCTTCCCTGTCGTCGCTTCCCAAGGTGATGACGCGACCCGCTCTTTCATAGAACTGTGCAAGACGAGAGCCTAAGTACGCCGGGTAACCTTCTTCACCGGGCATTTCCTCAAGACGTCCTGACATTTCGCGCAGCGCCTCCGCCCAACGGGAGGTGGAGTCCGCCATCAACGCCACGGAGTAGCCCATGTCACGGAAGTACTCCGCAATCGTGATACCGGTGTAAATCGAAGCTTCACGCGCCGCAACCGGCATGTCGGAGGTGTTCGCAATCAAAACGGTACGCTCCATCAAAGACTTTCCGGTCTTCGGGTCCTTCAATTCCGGGAACTCGTTTAAGACGTCCGTCATCTCGTTTCCGCGCTCACCGCAGCCGATGTAGACAACGATGTCCGCTTCCGCCCACTTGGCCAGCTGGTGCTGCACGACGGTTTTGCCGGACCCGAACGGTCCCGGAACCGCAGCCACACCGCCCTTCGCAATCGGGAAGAGGGTGTCGACGACACGCTGTCCCGTAATCAGCGGCACATCCGGCGGGAGCTTCTCTTTATACGGGCGCTCCTTACGGACGGGCCAGCGGTGCATCAACTGGATTTCCTCCGTGCCGTGATCCGTCTTGATCTTCGCAACCGTATCGGTCACAAGATAATCACCTTCCGTAATGGACTCGATGGTGCCCTTCATACCGACGGGAACCATGATTTTCTGGACCACAACCTCCGTCTCCTGCACGGTGCCCAAAACGTCGCCCTCCGCGACCTCGTCACCGACCGCCGCCGTCGGGTTGAAGTGCCAGGTCTTGTCTCTTTTTAACGCCGGAACTTCAACACCGCGCGACAAGAGATTGCCGCCCGTGACCTTCATGATGTCATCCAGAGGTCTCTGGATACCGTCGTAGATACTGCCGATGAGACCCGGTCCTAATTCCACACTCATCGGCACGCCCGTACTCTCAACAGGCTGGCCGGGAGCAAGTCCCGCCGTTTCCTCGTAAACCTGGATGGATGCCTCGTCACCGTGGATCTCCAGGACTTCGCCGATCAGGCGCTGGTCCGAAACACGGCAGACGTCTGACATGTTTGCATCGCCCATGCCTCTCGCAACAACAAGAGGACCGGCAACTTTTTTAATCGTTCCTTTCGCCATAACTGCTCTCCTTTTTAACCGTTTCCGAAGATGATATCTGAGCCAACCGCCTGCTCGACCGAGTGCTTGACGCCCTCGATGCCCTACCGGTGTTGCCCAATACGCCGGGGATTAAGATAACCGCCGGAAGCATTTCTTCTCTGTAGTGGTTGATCTCGCGTTCCATAAGTTCCGCCAAAGCCTCTGTGACATAGATCACACCGTATCCGCTCTCCGCCAAGTCGCGCAACGTTCTTGCGCCTTCCTCATGCGTCGTGACAGGGTAAGTGTCGAGGCCTAAGGTTGCGAAACCGTAAATCGAGTCTTTGTCACCCATGACCGCAATCTTATACATACATTTCCCTTACCCTTTCCCGAACGGACTCTTCCGGAAGGTCGTTCATCTTGCCGGAGAGAATGATGCGGACGGTCTTGATCTCATTTTCTCTTGCGAGAATGTAGGCCGCCAGCGGTCCGATCGTAAACGGATTGTGAATCTGCGGACGGATGCGTTCGATGATCTTGTTGTCACACCAACGCTCGAAGGCGGAGGGTGAGGTGCGGATCTCCGGAATTGCATCCGAGTAAACGGTGCGCTCCAGGTAAGCATAGATCGCGTCAAGCGATTCCGTCGCCGCCTGTGTGAGCGCCTTGATGTCCAAAGAGTCACAATCCGCAAGCGCACGCTCTAAGAACTGTCTGTCCTTGCCGGTACGGTTTGCCCTGATCGCGGTCTTGATGTCCGCGCTTGCAACCGTCAGCTCCGCATACTCCTCTAAGATGTCGCTCTTTGTCTTCTTGCCCGCAGCATAGATTTTCTCAAGCGCCGCGCGGTCAACCGTAATGTCGCAAAGCTGACCGTCGCCGGTGTGAAGGAGCAGCTCGTTTGCCTCCTTTGCCACCTCGCGCATGTCTTCCGGTAACAGATCGAAGTTGCGCTCCATACACGCTTTTCTGATCAGCTCCGGATCGATTGTGCACTGATCCGCCCGGATATAAATCGCCGAGTAATCGGTCTTGTCCTCACGGTCGACGAAGACTTCCTTCAAGCCAGCCTTGAGATTGTGATAATCGTTGGCGTAGAGGAAGACGTCGAACACGGACATATCCGGCACCATTTCGGAAATCAGTGCCCATGTCTTGTCCCTTTCTTCCGTGAGCATTGCTTCCGGATCCTTTGTTTCATCCGCGTTCCAGCCGTGGTCGGAAAGGAGGCGAAGACATTCCTTTTCATCTTTCGCCGCCATGAGCGATTCCATCACCGAGCCTGAAAGTAAACTCAGCTCCTTGTTCCGGATACGCGCAACGGCGTAAATATATTGTTCCGCCATTTAACGTCCTTTCCTAATCATCAGTCCTGAAACAACAGCTCCTGGATTTTGTCCTGCAATGCTTCACTGTTCGTGTCAAAAAGTGACGAGATCGAGCAGTTCTGTTCGATGCCCTCGTAAAGGAGCACGAACCCGCCGTCGATGTCACGGGTTTCCTTCGACACGGTCAATGTACCGCCCTTGCCCTCGCACGCGGACTTCAAGGTGTTCTCGAAGCCGCCCGGAAGACGCTTTAAGTCTTTTTCGTTGAACAGCATCTGACCGTCACCCTTTAACGCTGCCTTTTTCACAATCTTTGCGATCATGTCGAAGTAGTCCTTATCCGGGAGTCCCAAGAGCTTTTTCTTGGCCTGCTCCAAGGTGTCACCGATCAGTTCCTGTTTCGTTGCCAGAAGCATCTGCCGCTTCAACAGTGCCGCAGCGGACTGCGTTCTGGACATCTGATCCGACAGGCGGTGTGTGCTTTCGCGCTGCGCCCTCGCAGCTGCTTCCGACGCGGTGTGTTCCGCTTCCGATTTGATCGCGTTCGCTTCCTTTTCGGCCTTGCCCAGGATGTCCTTTACGATCGCTTCGGATTCCGCGCCGATCTCACCTAAGATCTTATCTAATCCTGCCATGTCTGCCTCCTTAGAGTTTAGATGTTTCCAACACCATTCAACGCCAGAATGGAGATCAGCAGTGCGAAGATCGCGTAGGTCTCAACCATCGCCGGGAACAGCATGGACTTACCGAACTGGTCGGGACGCTTCGAAACAAGTGCGATGGAAGCTACGGCCGCCTTCGCCTGATTGATCGCGGAGATGTAACCGACGATTGCCATCGGCAGGCATGCGCCTAAGTATGCAAGGCCCTTCAACAGCGAGCAGTTGACTTCGGGGCTGCCGCTCATGATTCCTAAGTTGTTCATCGCAACGAAGGCAATCAGAAGACCGTAGATACCCTGCGTGCCCGGCAGAAGCTGCAGAATCAGAACACGACCGAACATATCCGGCTGATCCGTCACAACGCCCGCAGCAGCCTGACCTGCCATACCGACGCCTCTTGCAGAGCCGGCGCCTGCCAAAAGGGCCGCCAACGCCGCACCTAAGATTGCAAAGAAAAGACCAGAACCATCACTAAATACTGCACTCATTTTGTTTTCCTCCATTTTCTATTTTTTAATTTTAATGAGTTTCTATTGTGCAACCGTTTTTATTTGGAACGGTTAATCCAGTACCTTATAGTGCTTCGTGTTCTCCGTAAACGGTGTGAACGGTTTGCCGCCGCCGTTGTAGAACTTTCCGAAGAACTCGACATACTCAAGACGGTTGGTGTGCACGTACGCACCCAGCGCGTTGATTGCAAGGTTCAAGGTATGACCCACAACCACAATCACGATGAAGAGAACGGGACCGATCACCGGAGGTGCCGCCACCATCGCCGCCATCGAGTTGAACACGCTCGAGATAACGCCCGTCGCAAGACCAAGCGCCAAAAGTCTTGAATAAGAAAGGATGTCCGACAGATACGAGCTGATGCCGTAGAGTGCGTACAAACCCTTACCGATGCGCAGCCCCCAGTTCGAGGAATCTCTTCCGCCGAAGAGGATGATGCCCACGGCACCGACCGCCGCAAAGACCTTCAGAATCGTCATCACGGCACCCGGCAGCACAAGGTTCAAACCAAACATGCCGCCCACCATATCGGTCGTTAAGAGAATGCCGATCGCACCGATTAAGAGCAGGTACCAGAACCCGACATCGTACAGCGCATCTAAGGGCTTCCCCTGCTTGATGCTTGTATAAGCGCTCGCGCCCATGCCGAAGAAGATGTGGATGATACCGACGATGAAGGCAAAGCCCAAAACCGTCATCGGCTCGACCGCAGGCTCCACCCACAACGCGAGGGAACCGATTTCCTTGCCGAAGAAGGTACGCATCACAACCTGCGGCAAATCGCCGAAGTAGGACCCGAACATCACGCCCCAGAACATCGTGCCGATGCCCGCGTACATAAACATCGTCAGCGTCTTGCGCATGCCCTCTTCGATCTTGCCCTTGTTCTTGTTTAAGATGACCGCGCAGCCCACGACCATGATTAAGCCGTATGCCGCATCGGAAAGCATCATGCCGAAGAGGAAGTAATAGAAGATCGCCGCGATGAAGGTCGGGTCGATTTCACCCTTGCCCGGCAACGCGTAGGAACCCACAACCCCTTCGACCGGTGCCGCATAGCCGTTGTTTCGTAACGCAACGGGCACGTCCTCGTCAGGCGACGGGTCCTTCACTTCCACAACGCAGTCAAAGCGGCTTTCCAGCATGTCCTCTAAAGCCTTCGCGTTGCGCTCCTCGACATAGCCGGAGAGTAAGAAGATCTTGTCCGTCTGATACAGACGTCCGATCACCTCGTACTTGTCCGCGCGCATCTGGAAGTAATCGGCCATGAGCTTGATCTCTTCCCGGTGCTCCGCGTATGACGCGATCCTGCCTTCGTTCTCCGCAAGCTGCCTGTTCAATCCTTCGATCTGCTGCATGAGTGCGGCGTCCTGCGACTTCGGATCTGAACCCGATACGACGGGACGCGCAAAAGACATGTGACGCAGTGCCTCCTCGACCTTTGCCGCATCCTTGTTTAAGCACACCACCTGGATGCAGGTCTGCTCCGACGAAGAAGAGATGATTGTCACGTCGACACCGGTGATGTCCTTTGCAACCTCATCAATCCCCTTGTAGATTTCCTCCAAGGGAACTTCGTTGGGCAGCGTGCCGATAAATGCACGCGTCGTTTTCGTTCCGGTGAATCCCATGTCCTGGTCATAAGAAAGCCAGGGCGTCAAGGATTCACGCTGTGCTTCCAGTTTCGGGATCTCCGCCTGGATTTCCGACTGCCGTTTGGCGAGCGCGTTCAAATCACCTACCATTTCCATGATCTTTTCACGCTTTTTTACGTTTGTCGTGTAGTCCGTAAGCGACATCTGATGACGTCCGGAGAACATCGACACCGCGTTGGGATCCTTGACGGCGTTGTTAATGACAGACAACGCGTTCGTCGCGGCCTGCGCACTTTTCTCAAACGTCGTCCGCGCACCGCTTTCGTCCGATTGATAAAAGACGCTTCCCTCCGCGCCTGCTTCCGCAGCGATGTCCTCCGTGCTGATTTGCACGATGCCCTTACGCTGCAAAAGCTCCAGCAGTTCCTTCCGGTCTTTCTTGAGTCCGGCGACAAGAACCCGTTTCATCGATAATACTGACATTGGTTCTTTCCCTCCTTAGTTGACTAACAGATTCACGACGGCGTCCACCGCTCCTGCCTGTTTCGCCTTTACCCTCTCTTTGAGAGCGCCGATCTCTTCCTCCGCCTCGGTACGCGCCTTGTCTAAGACACTTTGCTGCTCGGTCTTGGCGGCTTCCAATTTCTCTTCCGCCTCCTGTTTGACCTTCGCTGCGCCGTTGCGGATCAATTCCTTGGCGTCGGCCTTTGCCTTTTCGACAATTTCCTCCGCACGGACTTTCGCTTCCTTCTCCTTCTTTTCAGAGGCGAGTTCCGCTTCCTGAATTGCTTGAATTGTACCTGCCACGTCCCATGCTCCTTTCTTGAATGATATATTAGAAATGCTTGCGGGAATCGTACCTTTTGTAATTATCTGACAATTTAAAAGGCATAAATTACCGCACTATAGTTTATTTTAGTACATGAAAGTTTAAAAATCAAGAAAATTGAAAGAATTTTTGGAAATATTCAGACAAATTGAGCGATAAAGGATTTCAAAGTCTTGCTGCCTGTACTGGTACAGTGGCAGCAAAGACCTTGAAATCCTAACGGACATGAGGAAGGAGCAATATGTTGCGGATTCCGAATGGCCGGCGGATTGCGTGAATCGCACCGCGATGAAGCAATCCGTTTATTGCATTAACGTCATCTCACACTCTTACGTGTTCTGATATCAAACGCCACAGCGATGATGAAGATGATCCCCTTCACAATGTACTGATAGGAAATACCGACACCCATCAGGTTCATGCCGTTGGTTAAGCTCATGATGACGAGCGAGCCGATGATGGTATTCGTCACGCGGCCGATACCGCCAGAGACCGCCACACCGCCGATGTAGGAAGACGCAATCGCGTCAAGCTCAAAGCCCAAGCCTGCCTGCGGGGTTGCGGACTGTAAGCGCGATGTGAAAAGCACACCCGCCAACGCCGCCAAGGTCGAAACGGAGATGAAGGCGTAGAGCGTCACGCGCTTGACGTTGATACCGGAAAGCTCCGCCGCCTGATCGTTACCGCCGATACCGTACACATAGCGGCCCAGTCTTGTCTGGTTCAGCACATAGTTGTAAGCAAAGAGCACAACACCCACGATGACCGCCGTCCACGGAATGCCGGAGTAATCCGCAAGCGTGTACATGATGATCATGATGATTGCCGCAAACGCCACCATCTTAATGATGAAGACCGCATTCGAGGAAACCTGGAAGTTGTACTTCTGCTTGTTGCGGCGCTCCTTCAACTGGGAGTAAATCATCGCAACAACCAAAACCACACCGATGATTAAGGTCAGCATGTGTAAGTCCGTGCCGAAGGGCAGGTCCGGAATGAAGCCGTTGCTCAAAGCGTTGAAGCCCTTGTTGGGAACGATGATGGTACCGGTGGACTCTAACGATAAGCTCAAGAGTCCGCGGAACATGAACTGTCCGGCAAGGGTTGCAACGAAGGCCGGCACGCCCACGCGTGTGACCAGCGTTCCCTGATACAGGCCAATCAGTGCGCCCAGAATGAGAACGATGAGAATCGTCAGCCATTCATTCACACCGTGCTGCGTCATTAAGATTGCGGCAACCGCGCCGCAGAAGCCCGCGACATAACCGACGGACAGATCGATGTGCTTGATGATCAAAATAATCGTCATTCCGATTGCCAGGATCGCGACATAGCCCGCCTGGTTGATCAGGTTCGAGATGTTACGCGCGGAGATGAAGCCGCCGTTCGTGCGCCATGAGAAAAATGCCATGATCACGACGAGTGCGATGTACATCATGTAATCGCGGATGTTTGTTTTCAGCAGGGTGACCAGCTCCTGCCCCAGACTCATATTTTTTTGTTCATTCATCTTGCGCACCTCCCTTAATCGCCATCGCCATGACCCGTTCTTCGGTTGCTTCTTCCGCCGTGAGCTCGCCCGTGATTGTGCCTTCGCTCATGACGTAGAGGCGGTCGCTCATGCCCAGAACCTCCGGCAGCTCGGAAGAAATCATGATGATTGACATGCCTTCCTCGACCAGACGGTTCATCAGTGTATAGATTTCAAACTTCGCGCCCACATCGATGCCGCGTGTGGGTTCGTCCAGAATCAAGACGTTGGGCTTGACGAACATCCACTTCGCCACCTGCACCTTCTGCTGGTTTCCGCCGGATAAGTTTCCGACAAGCTGTTCCACCGAAGGCGCCTTGATGTTGATCGAATCCTTATAATAGTTCGCCTGCATGATTTCCTCGTTCTTGTTGACCGAGGTGCCGCTCATCAATGCCTGCAGGTTCGCGATTGTGATGTTGTACTTGATGTCCTGGATGAGGATGAGGCCGTTGCCCTTGCGGTCCTCACTGACGTACGCAAGCCCGCCGTCGATTGCGCTTCTCGCGCTCTTGAAGTGAACCTGCTTCCCGTCCATATACATTTCGCCGGACGTGATTTTGTAGCCTGCGGTGTTGCCGAAAACAGAGAGCGCAAGCTCCGTTCTTCCGGCGCCCATCAGGCCCTGCAATCCCACAATCTCACCCTTGCGCACATTGATATTGACATGATGCAGGATTTCTCTTCCGTCCTTCGCGGGATCGACCACGGTCCAGTCCTTCAACTCAAACGCGATATCGCCGAATTCATGCTCCGCTCTGGGCGGATAAATATTGTCCATTTCGCGGCCGACCATGTGCTTGATGATTTCCGCTTCCGTCACCTCGTACTCGTGGCAGTCGATGGAGCAGATTGTCGCGCCGTCTCGTAAAACGGTGATTGTATCCGCAATCGCCGTGATTTCCCTTAGCTTGTGAGAGATCATGATGCAGGTGACACCGGACTCCTTGAGCTCGCGGATGAGCTGCAGGAGGTTTTGGGAATCGTCCTCGTTTAAGGCCGCCGTGGGCTCGTCCAGAATTAAGAGCTTGACGTTCTTGGACAGGGCCTTTGCGATTTCAACAAGCTGCTGGTTGCCGACACCCAACTCCTTCACCTTCATGGAGGGGTCCGCATTCAGGCGCACCTTGTCGAGCATTTCCTTTGCCCTGACGATCGTCTCGTTCCAGTCAATCTTGTGTCCCTTTACGATCTCATGTCCGTAATAAATGTTTTCATAGAGCGACAGCTCCGGAATGAGCGCCAGCTCCTGATAAATGATTGCGATTTCTTTTGCCTCGGAATCCGCAATCGATTTAAAATTCATGACCTCGCCGTTGTAGACGATGTCCCCCTCATAGGTGCCGTGCGGGTAAACGCCGGAAAGCACCTTCATGAGGGTTGACTTGCCCGCGCCGTTTTCGCCGACAAGACAGTGGATCTCCCCGCGCTGCACCCGGAAATTCACATTGTCCAGGGCTCTGACGCCGGGGAACTCCTTTACGATATTCCTCATTTCAAGAATATAATCTGACATACGCGTCCTCCCCTTTTCTTAGGGAAAGGGCGACCCGTACAAGAGTCGCCCTTATTCTTACCTTACATCTGGAAGATCTAGTCTTCGAATTAAAGTCCCGTGAAGTCGCCCGCGGTGTAGTACTCGGAATCGATGAGGGCAGCCTGCACATTGCTCTGCTCGACAACAACGACAGGGGTCTGCTTCGCAGGAACTTCCTTCGCCTGGTTGTCATAGGTCGCATCCGTTGCCGGGGTGCCGCCGTTTAACACTTCGAGTGCCATCGCGACAGAGTCAGCAGCCAGTGTTCTGGTGTCCTTGAAGACCGTCATGGACTGCTTGCCGTCGATGATGTACTGTACGGAAGCCTTCTCCGCATCCTGACCGGTTACGAGATAGCTCGTTACGTCCTTATCGGAAGCGAATACGTCTGCGATGGAACGAGCGGTACCGTCGTTCGGCGCAAGGATGCAAACATCACCCTTCATGTCCGCGCCAACAGCCGTCACGTTTGCTTCTGCCTTGGACTTCGCAACGTTGAAGTCCCAATCCGTGGTGACCTGGTCGATGATCTTGCTCATCTCGTCTCTGGTCAGCTCCGCCTTGTCAGCAAGTGCTTCCGCCTCAGAGGAGTTCGCAATCTTGAACTTGCCTGCAGCGATCTGCGGCTGTAAGACCTTCCATGCGCCTTCGAAGAACAGGAACGCATTGTTGTCGGTCGCAGCGCCCGCATACAGATACAGCGGCACACCGTCGCCTTCCGGCGCGTTGTCGATCAGGTACTGGCCCTGTGCTTCACCAACCGCAACAGAGTCGAAGGTGACATAGTAGTCAACCGCTTCCGTACCGGTGATCAGACGGTCATAAGCGATGATGGTAACGCCTTCCGCCTTTGCCTTCTCAACAGCGCCTGCCGCAGCAGCACCGTCGTGTGCGCAGATGATGATGACCTGTGCGCCGGCAGCGGTTAAGGTCTCAACGTTGGTAGCTTCCGTTGCGGAGCTGCCCTGGCTGAACAGAACCTGATTTGTGAAACCGGCATCGCCTAAGATGTTCTCAAACTGTGCCTGGTCCTGTAACCATCTGGGCTCATCCTTCGTGGGAAGAACGATACCGACCTGAACGCCGTCCGCAGGAGCAGCCGCTTCTTCCGTCGCAGCCTCTTCCGCAGGAGCTTCCTCTTCCGCAGCTTCCTCGGTTGCCGCAGGAGCCTGCTGCTGTTGCTGTCCGCCGCAGCCTGCGAGCACGCCCGCTAAAACAACGGTGGAGAGCAGTAAACCTAACACTCTCTTCTTCATAATCGATTACCTCCTTACAATGATTTGGTTGAGAAAAAGGTTATCTTTACCTTTCTCATCGTAGCATGAACTATACTTTCATAACTTGTCAATTTCTGAAAGATTTTGAACTGTGAGCAGGGGGAGACGGGGTGGGATTAGCATTATTTTGTCATGGGTTAGCACAAAAGTGAGTCATCTCACATTCAGATACACCTCATCCCACGTGTGAAATCCGCTCTCGATGATGGTGTCTTCCATATTAGAAGCATAGACCGCCTGCGGCGCGAGCAGCATCGTGCGCACCTCGACGGCGCCGTCGTTTAAGGTCTCAAGCGCCTCGATGTCCTCTCCGGTGCAGAGCGCAACGGCACTCTTTGCCGCCTCCTGCGCGAGCAGGTGCACGGGTTTATAAACGGTCATCGTCTGGGTGCCCTCGACGATGCGCTGGCAGGCATCCAGGTCCGCGTCCTGTCCCGTGATCACGGGCAGGTCTACGCGGTTTGCGCTCAATGTGCGGATTACGCTGCCGGCAAAGTTATCGTTGCCGCAGATAATGCCCTTCACCTCACGCACGGTCTCCAAGTTTTCCTCGATATAGCGGCTTGCCTCCTCCGCGTCCCAGTCCGTGATGTAGGCCCTGTCCGCAACGGTAAGCCCCTTTTCGTCCAGCACCTCCATGATGCCCTCTTCCAGCAGGAGCGTATTGTTGTCGCTCTGCGGTCCCAAAAGCAAAAGCACGGGATCGCCCTGTGTGAGCCTGTCCGCAGCCGCCTGCGCCATGAGCCTTCCCACGCCCCGGTTGTCAAACGAAATATACAAATCCGACCCCGCCATCCGGATGAGGCGGTCGTACGAAATAATCTTCACGCCCTTCGCTCTCGCGTCACGGATGGCGCGCACCAAAGGCGAGGAATCAATCGCCACAATCACCACCGCGTCGAAGCCGTTGTCCGCGTAATACCGGATCATTTCCTCCTGCCGCTCGATGCTGCCGTTCGCGTTCGTGATGTCGACCGTCGCTCCCAAATCCTGCGCGGTGGTCAAGAACGCGTCGCGGTCCCTGATCCAGCGCTCCACAACAAAGGTATCAAAAATCATCCCGATCTTCACTTCATCCGTCGTCTCCGTGCCGCCTTCGTTTGACGCAGCAATCTCCACCTGCTTTGCGCCGCAGCCGGCAGCGGGCAAGCCGAAGAGACTCACCGCCAGCAACACCGCCATGCACTTTTTCAGAATCCGTTTTCCCCTCATGTCTTTTCCCGTTTTCCTTCCTTATAATCCGTCGGGGAAACCTTCATCTGCTTTTTAAAGATGCGGCTGAAATAATTCTGATCCGGATAACCGACCAGCGCACCGATTTCCTTCACGGACTTGTCCGAGGTTTCCAAAAGCTCCCGTGCCTCCTTTAAGCGCACGTCGGTTAAGTAATCCACAAAGCCCGTCCCCGTTTCCTTTTTGAAGAGCTTGCTTAAGTAATGCGGGCTCACGCCTGCGTGCAGCGCGACCTCATCCAGTGATAAATCTGAGGCGTAGTTCAATTCGATGTAATTGCATGCCTTCCGGATGACGCCCTTTGCGTTGTCGCTCTTCTTTGCGTAAACAATTTCTTCCGCCTCGTACTTCAACGCACGCGTTGCTTCTTTATAAGAAGCGGAGATGTCATGCACCTCATGCACCGCGCCAAAGGCGATGCGCAGCTTAACCTTCAGTTTTTTCTTTAATTCCTCCGCGAGCCCGGACGCCTTTAACAACTGTTCGTCGCGTATGCGCTTTAAGGCGGCCTCATCGTCTTCGGCTTCGCCCGAGGGTAGGAACACCGGAATCGTGTTGCCCATCAGGGGTCCCGTCACACCGCGGAAGGTTGCGGCAATCAATTTCTTTGCCTTGTCGTAAAGGCCCTCCAAGCGCACGCTCACACCGATGGCGTTTGTCAGCTCGCCGTGGTCGCCCTCGTCGCCGAACTGCAGCACCATGAAGTTGCCGCAGGGCTCCTCGATGCTTAACATGGAGAGGTAGCTCAAAAGCGTTTCCTTCGCGCCGAACTCGTTCGTCATCTGGTAGATGAGTCCGTTCTCGATGATGGGTGTGACGATCTCCAGCTTTTCCTGCGTCTGTAAGGCACGTGCTCTTGCTAAGCGGCGCGCGTCCACCTCCTGCATCGCCTGCGTTAGGTTCTGCGTGATTTCTTCTTTTTCGATGGGCTTATTCAAGTACGCCATGACGCCCAGATCGATGGCTTCCTTTGCGTAATCGAATTCGTTGTATGCGCTCACAATCAGAAAGATGGTGTTGGGGTTTGTCTTGCGCACCTCCTTGATGGCATCGAGTCCGTTGATGCCGGGCATCTGGATGTCGACGAAACAGATATCCGGATTGAACTGCTCCGCAAGCTCGATGAAGGCGCGTCCCGTTTTTGCGCTGCGCATCTCGCACTGCTCCGGGAAGGCGTTCTCGATGATGAATGTCAATGCCTCGATGACGATGCTCTCGTCATCCACCAGAAAAATCTTATACATCCGTTTCCTCATGCGCAAGCGGAAGCTTCAACAGAATGGTCGTCCCCTCCGCGCTGCTTGTAATCTCCATCACGTCTTCTTTATTATAGTACATCCGTAAGCGGCGCAGAACGTTGCGCAGCCCAACGCCGCCTCTGGTGTAGGAATCCGCGCCCTCCTGCGCGGTGTGCGTATTCGCGTCGTTTCCTTCCGCGTCGTTCTCTTTTCCGCTTAAGACCTTCTCAATCATCTCTTTGCGCATGCCGCCGCCGTTGTCACTCACAGACAGGCGCATTTCGTTTTCCTCCCCGCGCGACGCCTTTAAGCGGATCGTCTTTTCGCCTTCCTTCTCCGCGAAGCCGTGCTTGGTGCAGTTCTCGACCAGGGGCTGCAAAATCATCGAAGGCACGTCACCCTGCAAGAGTGAAGCGTCGATGTCCTTTTCGTACGCGATGTCGCCGCCGTAGCGCACGTTGATGATGTACATGAAGTCGTCGACGATTTCGATTTCCTTTTGCAGGGTGGTCAGGGCGCCCTCCTCGCGCACGAGGTAACGGTAGAAGTCCGCGACCTTGTGCAAATACTGGTAGGTGCGGTCAGACCCCTCCATCATCGCAAGCTGTGTGCCGGCGTTTAGGGTGTTGAACAAAAAGTGCGGGTTGATCTGGGCGCGCAGGTATTTTAATTCCGCGTCCTTCACCTGCGTTTCCATGCGGATTTCGCGTTCGTGAATTTCGGACTCAATCGGGTCGACCATGCGGCCCAGCATGATGATCAAGAAAATGCCCAGAAGGGCGATAAGTCCCAAGATTAACATCTGGGAGCGTGTCGCGTTCTGCGCGGACAAAAGCATTGCGTCGTTGCTGATTGCGTTCTTCTCGAACTGCCTGTTGTTGAGCGTGGCAATCATCGCGTTCAGGAAACGGAACTGTTCCGTGAGCTCGACGAAGGTCGCCTGGTATGCGTCGATGTCACGCCCGCGCTTTTCCGAAATCGCGCGGTCCGCAATCGCAAGATAGCTCTCCGACATCCGCACCACGTTCTTTTCCAGAATGTCGCTTTCCACGGCGCTCGGGGACGTATGCAGAAACCGGATGCTCTCCTCATACGTGCGCACATGCTCATAGTACGCTTCCAGCGACGCGTTCGATCGGGTATTCAGGAAGGTCTCGACATCCGTCTCGATTTGCTGTAAACCGTTCTGCACCTCCAGAAGCTGGCGGTTCGTTAAAAAGCTCTCCTCCATCCGTTCCGTCAGACTCCTTGTCTGTAGGACGTTTCTTGCGGTGATGAAAAAGCTCACAAGGAACATGACCGCGCAGACAAAGAGGATGCGCGAGCGGAGCTTCATTTTTTTCAAGGACTCACTGCGCGTCTTCATTCATCATCCTTTCCGCCACTTCCCTGTCGATGACGATGGTATCCGCCGCAATGTATTCACTCACGTGTCCCGTCGTGCGAAACGTCTCCATCGCTTCGATGGCGTTTTCCGCAAGCTCCTCTTCCTCCGTTACAATCACGGAATGCACCGCGCCGCGTGCCACCGCGTTCAGAATGGTTTCAGACGACGAGCACCCGATCATGGTCACATCACCAATCCGGTTATAGTCGACCAACACCTGATACGCGTTTAAGGTATCCTGCTCCGAAAAGAGAATAATGAAATCCGGGATGCGGTCCACGCTCAAGATCCGGATGCGGATCGCCTGTGCGGAAGT
>JAFSRL010000124.1 GCA_017446125.1 Lachnospiraceae bacterium | reverse complement strand
CAGCGGGGACGGGTACAGTGACTCATTTTTCTGAATAAAAACGAGTCACTGTACCCGTCCCCCTGACTCACGAAGTGATCTTCCCGGACATCACCTACTCGTTCTACAAAGTCTGGGCGGCGCTCTACGGAATTCGCTACCGCGAGATTCCGTTAAATGATGATTACACACTCGGTGAGTCAGCGGGGACGGGTACACTGACTCATTCGGAAGAACGAGTCAGCGTACCCGTCCCCCTGACTCACCTTGACGAGGAGGAGCACAACGATTTCCGGGCGGACTATATTTCCGGCACAGCCCGCGGAATCGTCATCGCGAATCCGAACGCCCCCACTGGCATCGCGGCCCCTTTGTCGCTCATCGAGGAAATCGTGAAATCGAACCCGCAGTGTGTCGTCATCGTGGACGAGGCGTACATCGACTTCGGCGGGGAGAGCGCGTTGCCGCTCATAGACAAATACGACAACCTGCTCGTCGTGCAGACGTTTTCAAAGTCCCGTTCGATGGCAGGCATGCGCATCGGATACGCCTTCGGCGCAAAGGAACTGATCCGCGCGTTAAACGACGTGAAGTTTTCCGTCAATTCCTACACGTTGAACATCCCGTCGATTCTTGCCGGCGAGGCGGCGTTGAAGGACGAGGCGTATTTTCAAGAATGCGTTAAACGCATCAAGGCGACGAGAGAGGATGCACGGAACAAGCTCGATGCCATGGGCTTTACGACCCTGCCCTCCGCGACCAACTTCCTCTTCACGCGTCCTGCGGGGAACAACGCGGAGGAGATTTACAACAGGCTGCGTGACGCACGCATTTATGTAAGATACTTCAACGCGCCCCGGACAAAGGACTTCTTGAGAATCACCATCGGGACGGAAGAAGAAATGAAACGACTGCTGGACAATTTAAAGTCCATGATTTGATGAAAGGATAACAAACCCTATGGAGTCACTTGCAATCTGGTACCAGGAAACCCTCGGCAGCTTTATGCCGCGTGAGGTATTCATCTTTCTTGTTTCCATGGTACCGCTCATTGAACTGCGCGGCGCGATTCCGATTGCGGTGGCGCTCGACATGCCGAAGATTTCGAGCTACATCATCTGCATCATCGGCAATATGGTACCCGTTCCCTTTATCTACCTTTTTGCGCGGAAGGTGCTGGAATGGGGCGCGGAGAAACCCGTTATCGGACCCGCCTTCAACTTCTTTTTGAAGAAGGGCGAAAAAGGCGGCGAGAAGCTGCAGGCAAAGGCGGGGCAGGGGCTCTTCGTGGCACTCATGCTCTTTGTGGGAATCCCCTTACCCGGCACCGGCGCCTGGACCGGGACACTCGCGGCGAGCATCTTAAACATGGGCTTTAAGAAGAGTGCCGCGGCGGCGATGGCGGGGGTCATCATTGCGGGGGTCATTATGTTGGTGCTTAGTATGGGGGTTGTGGGGGTGATTAGTTAACACCTCATCCGTCAGCTTCGCTGACACCTTCCGGCCCGGGGCGCTGACTCCCATCGGTCGTCAAAACGCGCCCGTCGACTCTCCACCGGCGAGTCGACCCCAAGGGGAAGGTTAAAACAGATTACAGCACCTGAGAGACAGGGGCGACGAAAGGAGTAGTATGCAGTTTACTAAGATGCACGGCAGCGGCAACGATTATATCTACATCTACACGAACACACCGGACTTTGATCCGAAGGTGAAGAACGAAGAGACCATCCGGCAATTAAGCGACCGGCACTTCGGCATCGGCGGCGACGGGGTCATCTTCATCAATCAGGTGACGGACGGCAGCGCCGCGTTCGAGATGGAGATGTATAACTCCGACGGCAGCTACGGCGAGATGTGCGGCAACGGCATCCGCTGCGTCGCGAAGTATGTTTACGACAAGGGTCTGACGGATGTGACAAAGGGCTTGAAGATTAAGAGCGCGGGAAGCGTCAAGGAGCTGGATTTGACCGTAGAACACGGCGTGGTGACAAGCGTCTGCGTCGACATGGGGATGCCGGAAATCAACGCGTCCAAGGTGCCCTGCCTTTTGACCACCAACCGCAAGGAAACGCTTTGCGAGGGCGGCGCAAAGGTCGACGCCTGCGTGGAGGTGGAAATCGAAGCGGCGGGCTGGACCTGGAAAACGACCGCGGTCTCGATGGGGAACCCGCACACTGTTGTGTTTTTGAAAAGCAAAAACGAGCTGGACCACTTCGAAATCGAAAAGATCGGTCCCATGTTTGAGCATCACGCGGCATTTCCGGAGCGCGTGAACACGGAGTTCGTTTACATCGAGGACGAATCCAATGTCTATATGCGCGTCTGGGAGCGCGGGGCGGGCGAAACGCTTGCCTGCGGAATGGGCTGCTGCGCGGTCGCGACCGCCTGTGTTCTCTCAGGACTCACAAAGGATGAGGTGACGATTCACGCTTTAGGCGGCGACATCACCTGCCGCTTAGACAACAAGACCGGTCACATTTTCATGACCGGTCCCGCAACCACGGTGTTTGAAGGCTCGCTTTAATCAAAGGCGATGGAGGAAAGCCGCTTGCCGTAGGACGCATCCGATGGCATTTGGAAGCCGGCACGCGGCGAGAGCGTGACGCTGCCCACACCGACACCGTCCGGCAGGCAGTTGCGCTTGAACTGCTGGGCGTAAAACCTGCGGTAGAAGACATCGAGCCATTTGGCAATCTCTTCTTTTGAGAACCTTCCGTCGAAGGCGCTTTCTGCAATCCGTAAAATCTTATCCGTTTCAAACCCGTGACGGAGCAGGTAATACAGGAAGAAATCATGGAGCTCGTAAGGACCCACGATGTCTTCCGTTTTTTGCGCAATCTGACCGTTTTCGGAAGGAAGCAGCTCCGGCGAAACGGGCGTATCCACGACGTCAAACAGGGTCTTCTGCAAAGCCTCATCCTGGCAAAGCTCCGCTTCATACTGCACCAGATGCCGCACCAGAGTCTTGGGGATGGAGGCATTCACCCCGTACATCGACATGTGGTCGCCGTTATAGGTTGCCCATCCCAAAGCCAGCTCGGAAAGATCGCCCGTGCCCACGACAAGACCGTTCACTTCATTTGCGTAATCCATAAGAATCTGGGTGCGCTCACGCGCCTGCGAGTTTTCATAGGTGACATCGTGTTTGGTTTCATCATGTCCGATGTCCGCGAAATGCACACGGACGGAAGCGGCGATGTTGATTTCCTTTAACTCCGCGCCCAGCGCCTTCACCATGGCGCAGGCATTCTCATAGGTTCTGTCCGTGGTTCCGAAGGAGGGCATGGTAATCGCGCGGATGCCCTTGCGCGAGATGCCCATGTTCTCAAAGGCACGCACCGTGACAAGCAAGGCAAGCGTCGAGTCAAGTCCTCCGGAAATGCCCAGCACTGCGGTCTTGCAGCCGATGTGCTCCATGCGCCGCTGTAAACCGAGCGCCTGCATCGTGAGAATTTCCTCGCACCGCGCATTGCGTGCCGCCTTCTCCAAGGGCACGAAGGGGGAGGCGGGAAACGCGCGCTTCAATTCTGTTTCCGTCTTCTCCATGGAAACCGGCTCGAGTATGTAACCGTCCTCTTCGGCGCACGCCGCGGGGAAGGAAGCGGTCATTGCGCGCTCATGCGTTACGTGTTTGATGTCGATGTCCGCGTACGTGATGCCCTTTTGATACGAAGGCGCACACTGCAGCACCTCGCCCGCCTCCGCGATGATTTGTGGAGCGGCAAACACCGCGTCGGTCGAGGATTCGCCCGCACCCGCACCCGCAAGGACATAGGCGCACACACTCTTTGCGCTCGCCATCCGGACCAGGTCCCTGATGTATTCCGCACCCGTCACCCGCGCCGGGGCGGCGAAGGGATTCACGATGAGGGTCGCGCCGGCATACGTGTGCGAAACGTGCGGCGCGTCCGCGACAAACAAGTCATCCCCGATCTCGCAGCCAATCATAAGTCCGCGAATCGTGTCATTCAAATCGAACAAAAGATCTGTCCCGAAGGGAATGTCCTCGCCGTGGAAGCGAATGCATGTCACCTCCGCGGGCGGGGCCGAAAAATGCCTTGCCTGATGCAACACACCGCCGGAGTTTAAGACCGTCTTGGGAACAAACCCGAGGATGTTTCCACCCTGCAAAACGGCACAGACATCATAGAGCTTTCCGCCTGTCTCCAGGGGGAGCCCTAAGAAAATGAGGGCATCCGAGCCGGTCTGCGCAAAGTGCTTTAACAGGCGGTGCATGCGGCAGCCGGCATCCGCGACGAGCTTGCGCTCAAAGAACAAATCGCCGCAGGTGGCGCCGGTCATGACAAGCTCCGGAAAGACGATGATTTTCGCGCCTTTTAGGATTGCCTCGTCCGCATAGCGCTTTACGACCTCCATGTTGTAATCCGGATCCGCAAGACGGATTGCCGGGGAACAGGCGGCTGTTTTGATAAAACCGTGTTTCATGGAAAATACCCTCCTTTTCTTCTATATTAGCACATTTTATGGTATAATATTTTGAATATTATTACTTTTGGAAGGGTGAACGGATGAAAATCGCTGTACTCGGATACGGCACGGTCGGAAGCGGAGTTGTTTCCGTCATTGACACGAATAAAGAGGAAATCAAATCTTCCGCAGGGGAAGGTGTCGAAGTCAAATACATTCTGGACCTGCGTTCGTTTCCGAACGATCCGCATGAGCGGGATGTCGTACATGATTTCGATATCATTGTAAACGACAAGGAGATCCGGCTCATCGCGGAGACGATGGGCGGCACGGAGCCGGCCAGAACCTTTACGGAACGCGCGCTGCAAAAGGGAATCAGTGTCGTGACCTCCAACAAGGAGCTGGTCGATGCGCACGGCGCGGAACTCATTGAAATCGCGAAGGCGAACAACTGCAGCTATCTCTTTGAAGCCTCGGTGGGCGGGGGAATCCCCATTCTGCACACACTGCACACCGCCCTGAAGTCGGAGCGGATCGAAAGCGTCACCGGCATCTTAAACGGCACGACGAATTATATCCTGACAAAAATGGAAGCGGTGGGCGCGGATTTTGCGGACGTCTTGAAGAAGGCACAGGAGTTGGGCTATGCGGAAAAGGATCCCACGGCGGATGTCGAGGGACATGATGCCTGCCGCAAGATTGCGATTCTGGCAAGCCTGATCAGCAACCGGCGCGTCCGGCATGAACAGGTGATGACCGAGGGCATCACAAAAATCACGCGGGACGATTTTATTTACGCGCGCGGGATGCAGCGCAGGATTAAGCTTTTGGGACACGCGGAGAAAACAAAGGACGGCTCCTTGCGCGTCATTGTGGCGCCCTTCCTCATTCCGCTTACACATCCCTTGTCCGGCGTGGACGACGTCTTCAACGCGGTGGAGGTCACCTCGAACATGCTGGGTGTCAGCATGTATTACGGACGCGGCGCCGGTAAGGAAGCGACCGCAAGCGCGGTGGTTGCGGACATCTGTGAGATTGCAAGAAACCAGGGCGCGTATGTGGAACGCAGCCTGACAAAGGAAGAAGCGTCGCTTGTGGACGCGGCGGAACAGACCTATAAGTTCTTTGTGCGTACCGCCGCAAAGGACAAGGACGCGATGATAACCGCGCTTTCAGACGGCGGCATTGCATACGAGGATTTGCGCCGGCAGTTCGACAGCGGCATCACATCGGAGGAAGCATACGTAACGGCACCGGTATCATACGGGACACTGCAGAAGGCGCTGCAAAACGCGCCCGCGCCGTTGTCATTGATCCGGCTGCTGGATATTTAAATACAGCAAAGGGGAAACAGTGAAGTGAGCAGCAAGGTAGTGAAATTCGGCGGAAGCTCTTTGGCAAGCGCCGAGCAATTTCAGAAGGTAGGAGAAATCATCCACGCGGATAAGGACCGCAAGGTGGTGGTGCCGTCCGCGCCGGGGAAACGGTTCGACGGGGACGAGAAGGTTACAGACATGCTCTATGACTGCTACGCGCATGTGGAGACGGATCAGGATTTTACGCTCCGTTTGCAGCATGTGAAGGAGCGGTATGACGAGATCATCGAAGGCCTGCATTTAGACCTGGATCTGTCGAAGGAATTTGAAACCATCGCGGAGAACTTTAAGAAGAACATCGGCGTTGAGTACGCGGCGTCCCGCGGGGAATATTTAAACGGCATCGTGCTTGCGGCGTACCTTGGGTTTGATTTTGTGGACGCGTATGACGTGATCTTTTTCAAACAAAACGGCAGGCTGGATGAGGACAAGACAAACCGCGTGATGCGGGAGGTGCTTGCAAAGCACGAAACCGCGGTCATCCCGGGCTTCTACGGACAGCGCGAGGACAAGGCGGTCAAGACCTTCTCCCGCGGCGGAAGCGATATCACGGGCTCCATTGTTGCCCGCGCGATGAAGGCCGATGTCTACGAGAACTGGACGGACGTCTCCGGCTTTTTGATTGCGGATCCAAGGATTGTCGAGAATCCCGCAAGGATTGAGACGATTACGTACACGGAGCTGCGCGAGCTTGCGTATATGGGCGCTTCGGTGCTGCATGAGGACGCGATTTTTCCGGTGCGCAAGCACGGCATCCCAATCAACATCCGCAATACCAACGTGCCGCAGGACGAGGGCACGTGGATTGTGGAGTCGACCGCAAGAAAGAGCAAGTACACGGTGACCGGCATCGCGGGCAAGAAGGGCTTTTGCAGTGTGAACATCGCAAAGGACTACATGAACGCGGAGGTCGGCTTTGTGCGCAAGGTCTTGCAGGCGTTTGAGGACCAGAGCATTTCCATCGAGCACATTCCGTCCGGAATCGATACGATGGCGGTGTTCGTGCATGAGGACGAGTTCATCGACAAGGAGCAGGCGGTGGTCTCCGGAATTCACCAGCTCGCAAAGCCGGACATGCTGGAAATCGAAGCGGACTTAGCATTGATTGCGGTCGTGGGCCGCGGCATGAAGAGCCAGCGCGGTACTGCGGGAAGAATCTTTTCCGCCCTGGCGCACGCCCATGTGAACGTCCGCATGATCGACCAGGGCTCGAGTGAGTTGAATATTATCATCGGCGTGGAGAACCGCGATTTCGAAACGGCAATCAAAGCGATTTACGATATCTTTGTAACAACACAGGTGTAGGAAAAAGGAGCGCATATGGGACAGATTATCGGTGAGGGGATTACATTTGACGACGTGTTGCTCATTCCGGCGTATTCGGAAACAACACCCGGCATGGTGGACGTGACGACGAATTTAACGAAACAGATCCGGCTGAACATCCCGATGATGAGCGCGGGCATGGACACCGTGACGGAGCACCGCATGGCAATCGCGATGGCGCGGCAGGGCGGAATCGGTGTCATTCACAAAAACATGTCGATCGAAGCGCAGGCGGAAGAGGTCGACAAGGTGAAGCGCTCGGAGAACGGCGTCATCACGGATCCGTTTTATCTCTCACCGCAGCACACCTTACGCGACGCGGATGAATTGATGGGCAAGTACCGCATCTCCGGCGTTCCGATTACGGAGGGAAAGAAGCTGGTGGGCATCATCACCAACCGTGACCTGCAGTTCCAGGAAAACTTCGACCAGAAAATCGCGGACGTGATGACAAAGGAAAACCTCATCACCGCGAAGGTGGGTATTACGCTGGATGAAGCAAAGAAGATTCTGGCGGCATCGAAGAAGGAAAAGCTTCCGATTGTGGATGATGACTTCAACCTGTGCGGCCTGATTACGATTAAAGACATTGAGAAGACCATCAAGTACCCGCTTTCCGCAAAGGACGATCAGGGACGCTTACTGTGCGGCGCGGGGCTTGGCATCACGCCGAACGTGCTGGAACGTGCGGAAGCATTGATCAAGGCCAAGGTTGACCTTCTGGTTCTGGATTCCGCGCACGGGCACTCCGCGAACGTCATCCGCTGCGTGCAGGAAATCAAGAGCGCCTTTCCGGACGCACAGGTCGTTGCGGGAAATGTCGCGACGGGCGAGGGCACGAAGGCATTGATTGACGCGGGCGTGGATGCCGTGAAGGTGGGCATCGGTCCCGGCAGTATTTGTACGACACGTGTGGTTGCCGGTATCGGCGTGCCGCAGGTCTCCGCAATCATGGACAGTTATGAGGTGGCAAAGGACCACGGCATCCCGATCATTGCGGACGGCGGCATCAAGTTCAGTGGCGACATCACGAAGGCGATTGCCGCGGGCGGCAGCGTCGTGATGATGGGTTCGTTGTTTGCGGGCTGCGATGAGGCGCCCGGCGCGTTCGAACTCTTCCAGGGACGTAAGTATAAGGTGTATCGCGGGATGGGAAGCCTCTCCGCGATGGAGAACGGGTCCAAGGACCGCTACTTCCAGCAGGACGCAAGAAAGCTTGTGCCGGAGGGCGTTGAGGGACGCGTGGCATACAAGGGCACGGTGGAGGATACGGTCTTCCAGTTAATCGGCGGTTTGCGTTCCGGTATGGGATACTGCGGCTGCAAGACGATTCCGGAGCTGATGGAGCACGGACGGTTCGTAAAGATTTCCGCCGCCTCCTTAAAGGAATCGCACCCGCATGACATTCAGATTACAAAGGAAGCACCCAATTACAGTATCGATAATTGACGGATAAACGAATGAAGGGATTGCAGTTTAACAATCAGGAGACGGAAGAGGTTTTTGACATCAGGGCGATTGCGCGCTGGCAGGACGTGTTTTCAAAGGTGTCCGGCGTGTACACCTGCTTGCTTGGTGAAAACGGCGAGGCTTTGACGGAGCTGTCCGGCTCCGCCGTGGAAACCGCGGAATTAACCGGCGCCGTCACGGAGAAACGGATTGCGGACATCAGACGCCGCGTGATTGAGTCTGACATCGAGGACCAGGCGGTCGAAATCACCAGCATCCCGAACCTGCGTCTTTGCGCCGTCGCGATGAAGGAGGGCTTAAAGAAGCCGCTGACGTGGATTCTGTACGCGGTCTTAACGGATTCGACGGAAGACGAGAGCATGTATTCCAGACCGCCCATCACGCAGTTCTCCAGACAGATCACGGAGGAGCAGCTCTACCGGGCGATGGACCTTCTGCGTGACACCATGAACATTCTGCCCGCGTTCGAGCGCCAAAACGGTGGCGAAAGCGCGGGAAGCGTTGACAGCAGCGCACAGAACGAGCTCTCGCGCCTGTTCCTGCGCGCGAAGACCATGACGGAGATTGTCTCCTTACTCGATTCGCAGGACAACATCGACACGACGATGGAAATGTTAATCCGTCACGTGGGCGAGTACATCGATTTGTCCCATGCCTTTATCTGCCAGACGCACCGCAAGGATGACAGAATCGACATCGTGACGCAGTGGAGCTGTGAAGGCGAGCGCCGCATGTTCGACCACTTAAACGACATCAGCCGCTTCTGGTTCTTAAAGGATCAAAAGACACTGATTCTGCATCATGACTCCCAGATGAGCTTCGGCGAACGCGAGCACCTGGATGATTTGGGGATCAAGTCCCTTATCGTCATGCCCATCGAGGTGTCCGGACGGATCGGGTTCTATGCGTGCTTTACGGAAAACCGCAGGGAACGCCACTGGGACATCGATGAAATCAAATTCATCTCTGACACGATTAAGATTTTACATTCCATCATCGCGCGCAGGGTGCAGAAGAATTCCCTCGCGAGCTCCTTCCAGTCGCTCGAGGCAATCTTAGACAACGTCGGAAGCTCGATTTATGTGCGCGACATGAACACGGATGCCATCCTCTTTGCAAACCGTTCCTTAAAGAGCCGCTTCTCGCGCGAGATGGATGCGAACAAGTTAGGCGCGTTGTTTGAACGCGACATTCCGCCCAATGTGTTGAGCGGCAACTACGAAATCTATGATGAGGACAGGGAGCGCTGGTACGATTTGTATTATACGCACATCGTCTGGGTGGACGGCCGGCCCGTCGCGCTGTTCGCAATCTATGATGTCACGGACAAAAAGCTTTACCAGAAGCGCATCGAGCAGCAGGCATACACCGACTTCTTGACCGGCATGTACAACCGCATGTGCTGCGAACGCGATCTGGTGAAGTACATTGACGAGGCGACCAAGGCAGGCACGCCGGGCGCCCTGCTCTACCTTGACCTCGATGACTTCAAGCACATCAACGACGGACTCGGGCACCAGTACGGCGATCTGTTGTTGAAGACGATTTCCCACAGCCTGCGCAGTGTCGACGGCATCAGCAATACCTGTTACCGCATGGGCGGCGACGAATTCGTCATCATCGTTTCCCCGAAGAGCTATCCGGTCTTCGAGGAGATTCTGGATACCATCAAGGGAATGTTTGCGCGTCCGTGGTATTTGAAGGACACGGATTATTACTGTACCATGAGTATGGGCATCGTCGAATTCCCGAAGGAAGGCGATTCCGTTACGGAGTTAATCAAGAAGGCGGACATCGCGATGTACGAGGCGAAGAAGGCGGGCAAGAACCGCGTCGCGAAGTACACCGACAACATCGATTCCACTTCGTTCCGTCGCCTCGACATGGAAAAGAACATGCGCGATGCGACCATCAACGGCT
>JAFSRL010000123.1 GCA_017446125.1 Lachnospiraceae bacterium | reverse complement strand
CCAGCTCCTTGTAGTTCTCGACCTTCGCTTTGGAAGCGTTGTAGCTGATGAAATCGGGGGTGAAGTTCTCGAGCTCTTCCTCGGTGGGCTGGATGAACATGTTCTTGACAAAGTGCGCCTGCCATGCGACCTCCATGATGAAGCGGATCGCCATGCGCGTGTCCTTGTTCGCGCCGCAGAAGGCGTCGACAACAAAGAGGCGCTTGCCCGAAAGCTCTTTGGCCGCGAGGTCCTTGACCACGTTCCAGGTTTCCCCGGTCATCGGGTGGTTGTCGTTCTTGTATTCGTCGGAGGTCCACCAGACGGTGTCCTTCGAGTTATCGTCCATGACGATGTACTTGTCCGCCGGGCTGCGGCCGGTGTAGATACCGGTCATAACGTTGACGGCGTCGAGTTCGGAGAGCTGACCTTTTTCGAAGCCTTCAAGATCCGGCTTCATCTCTTCGTCGTAAAGCATTTCAAACGAAGGATTGTAGACGATCTCTTTTACGTCTGTGATTCCATACTTGCCTAAATCGATGTTTGCCATAATGTGATCCCTTTCCATTTGAATAAAGGTTGACAGTACAAAGCTTGACGGCACGCCGCAAAAGGGAGCGCCTAACGAAAATTATAGCACAATTGCGTGGAAATGTCACACAAATTTCAGAAAAATCAGATAATTACATTGCGTCATTAGGAAAATGAATAATCTGTCAAATCGCATACAATTCTGAAAACAATATTTTCGTGAAATTTGATTGATATTATGATAGTTGCGCCTTGACAATAAACTATCATACAAGTACAATGTACACACAAAGAATTAAAATACTGCAAGAAAATGCAGTGGAAAGGAGGAACAGGATGTTTGCAGCGATTCTTCAGGCACTTCAGGCACTCTTAAACTTCATCTCCAGCCTTGGCAGTATCTTTGGTTTTTAATTGAAGCTGTTGAAATTGGGTATGTATTTAGGGGGAAAGCAGGAGCCGTTCGGGCTCCTGTTTTCTTGGGAGAATTACACAGGTGACGGAGGTGTGTGTAATTCAGGAATTACACACACCACCGTCACCTGTGTAATTAATACGAAAACGAAAAACCGATTAGAAGATATTGTCATACCGTCAGCCTTGTGATATAATTTTTAGGATTGGGAGCAGGAGGAACGCTTGAACGCATTGGTAGAAATCAAGGACATGAGCAAGATTTACAACCCGGGCGAGAATGAAGTCCGGGCGCTTGACCATGTTTCCCTTTCCATCGGCGAAAAGGAGTTTGTGACCATCATCGGCCAGTCCGGAAGCGGTAAGTCGACCCTGATGAATATGCTGGGGTGTCTCGACACGCCCACCTCGGGGAAGTATTTTCTGCACGGCCAGGATGTGTCCGATCTAAGCGACAACGAGCTTTCCGATATCCGCAACCAGGAGATCGGGTTTATCTTCCAGGGGTTCAACCTGATCGCGGGGCTTTCCGCCCTGGAGAATGTGGAGCTGCCGCTCATTTACCGCGGTGTGGGACGGAGCGAGAGAAACCGGCTGGCGAAAGAGGCGCTGGCGAAGGTGGGCTTAAGTGACCGCATTACGCACAAGCCCTCCGAGATGAGCGGCGGTCAGCAGCAGCGCGTCGCGATTGCCCGTGCCATTGCGCAGGCACCGCCCATCATTCTTGCGGACGAGCCGACGGGGAATCTGGATTCCGCATCAACAAAGGAAATCATGCAGATCCTGCACAGCCTGCATGAGGAGGGGCGCACGATTATTCTGATTACGCACGACCCGGAGATTGCGGCGGAGGCGAAGCGGGTGGTGAAGATCATGGACGGGAAAATCATTTCAGATTTGAAAAATGAGGAATCGGTATGAAGGAAAAAAAGAAATCACGTAAGTGGATTCGCAACATCATTATCATTGCGGCCGTGGCGGGGGTGCTGGGCACTCTGTACGCGCGCGCGCAACGTGCGGGGAGTGTTTTGCCTGTCGTTGAGACGGCGCGGATTGAGAGGGGCGACATCAACCAGACGGTTTCGATTTCCGGAACGGTCGTGACGGATGAAACGAAGACCTTCTTCATTGACCTTGCGGCGGAGGTTGCGACGGTGACGCCTTCTGTGGGGGACGCGGTGAAGGCGGGCGATATTTTGATCACCTACAATCAGGAAAAGCTCGACACCGCGGTGAAGCAGGCGCAGCTCAACAAGCAGCAGGCAGCAGGGTCCTATGCGGATACGACCTACTACAGCAACAAGGTCTTCCAGCAGTACGGGCTTTCTTCTTTTAAAACGGTTGACGAACAGATCGATCACATCGACGCGTGGATCGACCAGATCCAGCAGCAGATCACCGCAAAGCAGCAGCGCTACACCGACACCTATCACGAGTTCCAGTCCTTCCAGTTGGATCCGGATGAAAACGGCGAGGCGGGCGACCAGCAGATGAACAAGGAGTCCATGCAGCGCCAGCTCACGATGCAGCAGGCGATGCTCGACAACCAGAACGCGATGCAGAACGACGAGGAAATCCGAAGCTGGACACGCCAGATCGAGGAGCTTAATCAGTTGAAGGCAGACCTTTCACAGACACGCTTAACGGACGGCGCCAAAAGTGCGGCGGCGGCGGCAAAGCAGTTGACGGATATAAACGCGAACGAGACGATTGATTCCATCGAGAAGGTGCGCGAGGGAATCGTGGCGCCCTTCAACGGTGTGGTCACGGCGCTGACCGCGGTTGAGGGCATGACGACGGTGCCGGGGAGTAGCCTCATCACAATCGAATCGACGGAGAAGATCAAGGTCATCGTCAACGTAACAAAGTACGACATGGAAAAGGTCAAAGAGGGACAGGACGTGACCGTGACCATCGCAGGAAACGAGTACAACGGACGCGTGAGTAAAATCGCGAAGACCGCGACGAGAAACGAGCGCGGCGGCAGCGTTGTCTCGACGGAGATTGACATCCTGAATCCGGACGCGGCGATCGTGTTGGGACTCGAGGCGGACACGGACATTTCGACCGCGTCGAAGAAGGATGTCCTGCTCATTCCCATCGAAGCAATCAACATGGATTCGGACGGAACCTTTGCCTATGTACTTGAAAACAACACGGTCGTGCGGCGCGACATCGAAACGGGTGTTGCCTCCGACATGTACGAGGAAGTGGTAAGCGGCTTAAACGAAGGAGACCTTGTTTTGACGAGCATCTCCTCCGACATCACCGAAGGCATGCAGGCGCAGCCGAAGGAGGATGAAGGAATCTGGGAGCCGGTGGAGTAATACATGTTTCAGGTATTTGAATACATCAAAATTGCATTACGCAACATCGCGAGCTCCAAGGGACGTTCGTTCTTAACGATGCTGGGCATCATCATCGGCATTTCCTCCGTAATCATGATCATCACGATCGGTAACGGTGTGTCCGGCACGGTGTCGGGCGAGCTTGACACCTTAGGCGGCGGCATGATCGAAATCATCGTTAATTCCTCGGAGGCGGATGCGGATGTTGCCTTCACGCAGGACGACATTGATTTCCTGATGAACAAGGTTGAGCATATCAAGGGCGCGACGCCGGTCGCGACGTGGTTTGGAACCGCAGATTCCCCGAAGGGCGACTTTGACGCAATCATCATGGCGGGCAACACGGCGCTGGAGCATTACGCGCAGGACCCCATGATCCGCGGCAGGTATTTTTCAGAAAGCGATTCTGCTTCGGCCGCGCCGGTCTGTGTGCTCTCGAGCGCGTCCGCAATCAGCATGTTCGGCACGGACGATGTGGTGGGCATGAGCTTTGATGTGGACCTTTACGGCGAGAGCGTGACGCTGCGCATCACCGGAATCCGGCAGGATTCCCAGTCCCGCATCATGAACATGGCGATGGGCGCAACGAATGCCGTGATGCTTGAGATGCCGTACACGGTGCTTGCATCCGTCTTCGGCACGGACATGGATGACTTTCAGTCCCTGGTCATCTTTCCGGATACGACCATCAACGGGCGTGAGGTCGCAAGACAGAGCTTCAATCTCTTAAACGCCAGAAAGGGCACGCGCGGCACAAACGTCTTACAGATGCAGTCCATGGCGGATGTTACGGATCAGTTCAACAGTGTCATGGGGTATCTGACGTTGTTTGTTTCTTTGGTTGCCGCGATCTCGCTGCTTGTGGGCGGAATCGGCGTCATGAACATCATGCTCGTTTCCGTGACGGAGCGCACGCGTGAAATCGGTATCCGTAAGGCGCTGGGCGCAAGAACCGGTTCCATCCTCCTACAGTTTTTGGCGGAGGCCGGAATCATTACGCTTCTGGGCGGCATCATCGGGATTATTCTGGGCATCGTTGCCGCGCTCATTATCTGCAATGCCGTGAACATTGTCGCAACCGTGGACCCCATGGTTGTGCTGCTGGCTGCGCTTTTTTCCTCCGCGGTCGGCATCTTCTTCGGCATCTATCCCGCCAGAAAGGCGGCGCACCTAAGTCCCATCGACGCACTTCGTTACGAGTGAAGAATGTGCGCGAGTATGCTATACTTATACTATGGGAAAACTTGTGTCCATCCAATCAAGTGAGAAGTTTAAACGCAGGCAGACACGCCGCGTCGTGATTTCGAATTCCGCCGAAGAGACGTATGCCCTCGGGGTGGAGATCGGGGAAACGGCGCAGCCCGGCATGGTCATCTCTTTGGTGGGAGATCTGGGTGCCGGCAAGACCGTCTTTACGCAGGGCGTTGCGAAGGGCCTCGGGGTGAAGGGCATTGTGAACTCCCCCACCTTTACGATTCTGCAGGTGCATGAGGACGGACGCCTGCCGTTGTATCACTTTGATGTTTACCGGATCATGGAGCCGGAGGAGCTTTATGAAATCGGGATGGAGGAATACTTTTACGGCGAGGGTGTGACAATCGTCGAATGGGCGGATTTGATTAAAGAAATGCTGCCCTTAAACTACCTGCATGTCCTGATTGAGAAGGATCTGGTGCAGGGCGGCGACTACCGCAGGATTGTCATGAATGTCGTGGGTGTGCCTCCGGAAGTGCAGGGAATGCAATGAAGCTTCTGAGTATGGACACTTCCGGTGCGACGTGCACCGTGGCGGTGACGGACGGCTTTACACTGCGCGCACGCATGACGGTGCAGAACAAGAAGACCCATTCGCAGACGCTTTTGCCCATGATTGAGGCGGCGCTCACGCAGGGCGGTGTTTCAAAGGAAGAATTGGATGCGATTGCCGTGAGCGAGGGACCGGGTTCCTTTACCGGTCTGCGGATTGCGGCGGCTTGCGCGAAGGCACTTGCCCTTGCGCTTGACATTCCCGTTGTGGGCGTGCCGACGCCTGCGGCCCTGGCGGCAAATGCGTCCGGGTGCAGCGACCTTGTGTGCCCCATGATGGATGCGCGCAGGAGTCAGGTGTACGCCGGGCTTTACGAGATGGATGAAAATGCCATCCCCGTACCCGTGCTTGCCGCGTCTCCCGTGGACGTGAACGAGCTTACGGAAACGATCAATGAAAAGCAGCGTCCCGTTTTGTTTTTGGGCGACGGGGTGAGCGTATATGAAGCGCAGTTGATAAAAGGGCTTACGGTGCCTTTTCGGCGCACGCCGCTGCAGGGGGCGTTGCAGGATGGCGCTTCGGTTGCGTTTCTCGCTGCGGCGCTTTTGGAAGGCAGCGAAGAGATGAAGAAGGCTGCCGCGGCAGCAGGGGTGCATGTGTGCGACGCGGATGCGTTTTCGCCGGTGTACCTGCGGCCGGCGCAGGCGGAGCGGGAGGCAGTGCTCTTGCGACCCATGGAGGCGCGGGATGCGGAAAGCGCGTATGCGCTCGAGTGCGCGTCGTTCACAAGACCGTGGACGAAACAGATGCTTGCGGATGTGGTTTCGGATAAGGACAGCATCGCGATTGTTGCGGTCGTGAATGAACGGGAGGGCGCTTTGACGGATGCGCATCGCGTGATTGGCACCTGTTTTGTGAAGAACATTGCGGGTGAGGGCACGGTGACGAACGTGAATGTCGACCGCGATTTCAGAAGACAGGGGATTGCGGAGGCGATGCTTACGCAGTTGATTGCGGAAGGGCGTGAAGCGGGAATCCGGGCGTTTACGCTCGAGGTCAGGAAGCATAATGATGCCGCGAGGAAGTTGTATGAAAAGTGCGGCTTTGTATTTGAAGGGGAGCGTCCGGGGTTCTACGAAGAACCGCGCGAAGACGCAGCGATTTATTGGTTGAGAAATGATTGATGTTTGTTTATTGGGGACGGGCGGAATGATGCCGCTGCCGAAGCGGAGCCTGACGTCCCTGCTGGTTCGATATAACGGGCGCTGCATCCTGGTGGATTGCGGCGAGGCGACACAGATTGCCCTGCGCCGCGCGGAATGGAGTCCCAAGCCCATCGATGTGATGTGCTTCACGCATTACCACGCGGATCACATTTCGGGCCTGCCCGGAATGCTGCTCACGATGGGCAATGCGGACCGGACGGAAGACCTTTTGATGGTGGGACCCAAGGGCTTAGAGCGTGTTGTCACGGCACTGCGCACGATTGCGCCGGAGCTGCCGTTTGCAATCCGCTTCCATGAGCTGAAGGGGGCGGAGGAAACGATTGCCTTACCGGACATGCCGGAGTTTTCGTTGTCCGCGTTTAAGGTCAACCACAACATTGTGTGTTACGGGTACGATTTTCGGCTTGCCCGCGCGGGAAAGTTTGATGCCCTAAAGGCTGAGACGTTAGTATCCGATAAACGTAAATGGGGAAGGTTGCAAAAAGGCGAGAGCGTGACGGGGGACGACGGAAGCCTTGTCACGAGCGATATGGTGATGGGCAAGGCAAGACAGGGGTTGCACGTCACGTACACGACGGACACGCGTCCCTGTGATTCGATTGTGAAGTATGCGCAGGGTGCGGACTTGTTTATCTGCGAGGGCATGTACGGCGAGCCCGGCATGGAAGAGAAGGCGGTGTCGCACAAGCACATGACGTTTACGGAGGCGGCAAGGCTGGCGAAGCAGGCGCATGTGAAGGAGCTGTGGCTGACGCATTATTCGCCTTCGCTCATCAGGCCGCAGGATTATCTGGATACGGCGCGGGCGATTTTTGAAAACACCGTTGCGCCGAGGGATGGAAGGGTGAAGGAATTGAAATTCGCGGAGGAAAGCGATGGATAAAAACAAACGTCGAAATCTGATCATGATTGCGGTGATCTTTATGGTGATTGCCGCGATGGTGCTGTCCGTGTTTATTGTCATCAACCGGCGCAACACCGGAACGGGTTCGAGTGAGGATACCCTGGAGCTGACGGATGTCCAGAAGATTACGGTCGCGGACCTGGAGGCGAATTATCCCGCAAGCGCGCCCGCGGTTGTCGATTATTATTACCGGATTAACCAGGCGCTCTTTAAGTATGACTGCTCGCAGGACGAGATCAAGCAGCTCGCGCATCAGGAGTGGATGCTCTTTGACGAGGAGCTGCAGGAGTTAAATCCCAGGGACAAGCTGGTCTCCGTGACGAACGCGGAGGTGAACCAGAAGAAGGCGGACGGGCTTACGATTGCGTCGTATGTCATTCCGACCGCGCGCGAGATTAACGACACCTTAATCACCGTGAACGGACAGGAGGTCGTGAACGCGAACGTCATCGTTACGATGAAAAAAGGGCAGGTGCGGTACAGCTATTACTACACCTTCGTTTTGCGTAAGGACGACGACAAGCGCTGGAAAATTCTGGGCTTTGAGGAAACGGGGACGAGCCAGCAGCAGTGAGTACGTTAAACAAACCGCTTGAAGACCTGATCGTTTTGGGCATCGAAACAAGTTGCGACGAGACCGCGGTCAGCGTGGTCAGGGGCGCAACTTCAATTCTTTCGAACATCATTTATTCGCAGATCGATTTGCACACGCTCTACGGGGGCGTCGTGCCGGAGATTGCATCCCGCAAACACATCGAGAAGATGAATCCGTGTATCCGCGCGGCGCTGAGTGAGGCGCAGGTGTCGCTGAAGGAGCTTGACGCGATTGCGGTGACCTACGGGCCGGGGCTTGTGGGCGCGTTGCTCGTGGGCGTCTCCGCAGCGAAGGCGCTGTCGTTTGCGACGGGCGTTCCGCTGGTGGGGGTGCATCACATTGAAGGGCACATCGCGGCGAATTATCTTTCCGGAGAAATCACGCACCCCTTTATATGCCTGGTTGCGAGCGGAGGTCATTCGCACTTGGTTTTGGTGCGGGATTTCGGGGTGTATGAGATTCTGGGACAGACCAGGGATGATGCTGCGGGAGAGGCGTTTGACAAGGTGGCGCGTGCGATCGGCTTAGGGTATCCGGGCGGGCCGAAGATTGACGCGGCAGCGAAAAACGGTGACCCGTACGCGATTGAATTTCCGAAGGCGAAGATTGACGGCGCGCCGTATGACTTCTCGTTCAGCGGCTTGAAGAGTGCCGTGCTGAATTACGTGAATTCCGAGAAGATGAGGGGTGACAAAGGGGACAGGTCCAAATGTCACCTTGGGGTTCAGGTGACATTTGG
>JAFSRL010000122.1 GCA_017446125.1 Lachnospiraceae bacterium | reverse complement strand
AGAGTCACAAAGGACGACTGCGGAAAGGGCGTAACAAGGGAACGCGACTACTCCGATGTCGACGGACTCATCACGAACGAGGCGGGCGTCATTCTTGTGACGCTGCATGCGGATTGCATGCCGCTATATTTTGTCGATCCCGTTCATCGCGCAATCGGTCTTGCGCATTCCGGCTGGCGCGGCACGGCGCTCGGCATCGGTCAAACGGTTGTGAAGATGATGGGTGAACACTTTGGCACGAAGCCGGAGGATTTCATCTGTGTCCTCGGCCCCGCTATTTGCGAGACGCATTACGAGGTGGGGGAGGATGTGCATGAGGCGTTTTTCAATTCCTACGGGGCGGACTGCGACGCGTACCGGTTGTTTACACCGTCTCCGATTTTGAAGGGGAAGTATTTCTTTTCGCTCGCCCGCGCAAACCGCATGGTCTTGGAGCGCGCGCAGGTTCCGGGCGAGAAGATTCATGACTGCGGACTGTGCACGTATTGTGAATCGGATTTGTTTTTCTCACACCGAAGGGACGGCGAGAAGCGCGGGAACATGGCGGCGATGCTGTCGTTGGTGGAGTGAGTCAGTGTACCCGTCCCCCTGACTCACTTTAAAATACTCATGATTGACGCGTCCGGCCCGGTCCCGATAATCGTCACCGGAACATGCAGGGCGTCGGAAATCTCATCGATTGTCACGTCGTCCAGCAAATAATTCTCGCCGCTGCGCAACACATTGGAAGGCAAGAGCAGCCGGCTGCCCAAAGGCTTATCCCGTAGCTGCGCGATGATGTCCCTTCCGGTTAAGAGTCCCGTAACCGTGATGTGTTCCCCGAAGAATTCATTCGTGATTTCATGAACATGAATCTTCAATCCCGGACAATAGTCCGTAAGCTCTTGCATCAGCTCTTTGATGAAGGGGTAAACCAGCTTTCCTGTTGCGACCGAGATTTCTTCGGCGTACGCCGAAAACGCAGTCCTGACCTCCGGATACGGCATGGAAGCATCTTGAGCCGCATCATGATTTGATTCTAACAGCAAATCGTCATGGCGCTTCACATCCGCAAGGGTGGCGTGAAATTCCTCAATCAGCAGCCGGATCATGCCCACGCCGTTTTCAAGCTGCAGATATCCGTCGTAGGTTTTTTCCGCGGGGACACTGCGTTGCGCAAGCAGGTAGAACTCGTCCGAGGCATGAATGAAGTGCACGCCGTGTTGCGGGTACAGTGTTTCCTGCCAGGCGTGAATCTCATCGAGCACCTCAATCGCGTCTTCCTTCGTGAACGGCTCCAAGGGGTAGAGCCCGTCGCGGTATTTTGAGAGCCCGACCGGAACGACGGAGACGCTTCGCAAATTCGGGAGATAGCTTGTGAGATCTTTGATTGTGCGGTGCAGCTCCTCCTTGTCGTTGATGCCCTTGCACAAAACAATCTGCCCGTTCAATTCGATGTGGGGGCCTTCCTTTACGAGGCGGTCGACCTTCTTTAAGGACTCGCCGGCGAAGCGGTTGTGCAGCATCATGTTGCGCAGCTTCGGATTCGTCGTGTGGAAGGAGATGTTGATGGGCGACATGTGGTAGCGGATGATGCGGTCGACATCCTCGTCCGAAAGATTCGTGAGGGTGACGTAGTTGCCCTGCAAAAACGAAAGGCGGGTGTCGTCGTCCTTGAAGTAGAGGGTGTCGCGCATGCCCTTGGGCATCTGGTCGATGAAGCAGAAGATGCAGTTGTTCTTGCAGGAGCGGTAGTCGTCCATCAGGGAGCTTTCGAAGGTTAGCCCCAAGTCCTCCTCCTCATCCTTTTCGATTTCAAGCTCCCATTCCTCGCCGTTTTTCTTCTGGATGAGCACGACAATTTCCTCGTCTTCGACGAGGTATTGGTAATCAAAGATATCCATGACGGTGGTATCGTTGATTCTGATGAGGCGGTCGCCGGGCTCGATGCCCAGCTCGTCTGCGATGGAACCTGCCGTAACCGCCGTGATTTCGTGGCCGCGTGTAATCATAGTGTATATTATAACATGGTGAGTCAGGGGGACGGGTACAGTGACTCTTTTTT
>JAFSRL010000001.1 GCA_017446125.1 Lachnospiraceae bacterium | reverse complement strand
TCCAGCATACGGCGTGTGCCGATACGGCAAGGTGTGCATTTGCCGCAGGATTCGTCCTTGGTGAATCCAAGGTAGAACTTTGCCATTGCGGGCATGCAGTCCTTGTCGGAGAGGACAATCATTCCTCCAGAACCCATCATGGAACCGATCTTCATGAGTGAGCCGTAGTCGATAGGAGTATCCAGGTTTTCCTTGGTGATGCATCCGCCGGATGGACCGCCGGTCTGAACTGCCTTGAATTCGCGTCCGCCAGCGATGCCGCCGCCGATTTCATAGATGATCTCGCGGAGGGTTGTGCCCATTGGGACTTCGACAAGGCCCACGTTGTTGACCTGGCCAGCCAGCGCGAACACCTTGGTTCCCGCATTGCCGCTGATGGTCTTCACGAAGTGGCCGTTCTCATCAAGTTCGGGCTTCCAGTTACCGATCTTGGAGTACCACTTTGCGCCCTTGCGCATGATGATTGGAATGGAGGCGTAGGTTTCAACGTTGTTCACGTTGGTGGAGCAGCCCCAGTAGCCGCCGCCGATGTTGGCCGGGAATGGTGGCTTGGTGGTGGGCTCGCCGCGGAGACCTTCCATGGAGTGGATCAGAGCAGTTTCTTCACCGCAGACGAAGGCGCCTGCGCCCAACTTGATGTTGATGTCGAAGTTGAAGCCTGTGCCCATGATGTTCTTGCCCAGCAGGCCAAGTTCACGAGCCTGGTCGATGGCCAGTTGCAGACGATAGACCGCCAGAGGATATTCTGCGCGGATATAGACGAGACCGTTCTGTGCGCCGATGGCATAGCCGCCGATGGCCATTGCTTCGATGATGGAGCAGGGGTCGCCTTCCATGATGGAGCGGTCCATGAATGCGCCTGGGTCGCCTTCGTCAGCGTTGCAGACGATGTACTTTTCTTCTGCCTGGACGCTTGCAGCGATCTTCCACTTCTTACCAGTTGGGAAGCCTGCACCACCACGACCGCAGATACCTGAATCAAGTATTTCCTGAACAACATCAGCTGGCTTCATTTCGGTAAGAGCCTTTGCCAAAGCCTGATAACCGTCAACCGCAATATATTCATCAATATTTTCAGGATTTATAACACCGCAGTTACGAAGCGCAACACGCTTTTGCTTTGCATAAAAAGCGGTATCGTTAAGCGATTTTACGGTATCCTCTGCAACCGTTTCCGAATAGAGAAGTCTTTTAACGATTCTGCCCTTTAAGATGTGTTCCTCCACGATTTCAGCAACATCCTCGACCTTTACCTGACTGTAAAACGCACCCTCAGGGTACACAACAACGACAGGGCCTAAAGCACAAAGACCGAAACAGCCTGTCTGAACAAGCTTAACCTCGTTTTCGAGATTGTTTTTCTTGAGCTGATTTTCAAACTCTTCCTGTATTGCCGCCGAGCCGGACGATGTACAACCCGTACCGCCGCAAACAAGAATGTGAGCTCTGTAAATATTCATTCTACTTACCCTCCCAGATTATTTTGTTTCCGCGCCGACGGTGTATTCCGTAACAGGGCGGTTGTTTATAATATGCTCTGCGATAACGCGCGCAACCTTATCCTCTGTCATGTGTACATAGGTCACCTTTTCCTGACCGGGCACATAAACCTCAACGATAGGCTCCAAACGGCACATACCGATACAGCCCGTTTGCGTTACCATAACATCGGTGAGCTTTCTTGCCTCCACCTCACGCACGAATGCGTTAAGAACAGGGCGCGCACCTGCTGCAATACCGCAGGTTGCCATACCTACAACGATACGAGTGCCGTCCGCACGCTCTTTGCGCAGGTTTACCTGATTAAGTGCGCGGTCACGGATTGCCTGTAATTCTGCCAAGCTTTTCATAAGTTTACCTCCTAAAAAATATTGATTTACTTCATAATATATATTTTCAAACCCTTAATTGAGTTCGTTAATACCTTCATTTATAAAATCGCCTATCCAAAGTATAACTTCGGGCGTATCGAGCGGAACGCCGGAAAGCGTTTCGCGGATTTGCGCTGTGTCAAACAAAAATTCCTGTCCGTCCTTTTTATGACGGTAGATAAAATCTATGTCGGGCGAGCCGCCTACTAAAGTTTGCATAGTGCCCGCCATATCCCCAAGCGGTGCGCGGTCTATGTGGTTTAATGCGAAGGTGACCGAAACCTCCGTTCCTACTCCCTCTTTTGATGAAATTTCGAGTTTTCCGTCACATTGCTGTGCGGCGGACTCGAAAAGAGAAAGACCCATGCCTACCTTGCGCGTTGTGCGGGTTGTGGAAAAGGGATCCTTGACCTTTTTCAAAAATTCCTCGCTCATTCCGCAGCCGTTGTCCTTTATTTCTATAGTAAGCAGATTTTTTGCGGTGTCCTCGGTAATGTCAATTTCGATTTTTGACGCCTTTGCCTTTACCGAATTTTCCGCTATATCGAGAATATGAAGTGATAATTCCTTCACGAAATCGCTCCCTTAAAAAGATTGAATGCGTTATCTGTATCCAAAAATGCGTCCCTTTCCGAAAGCTGATC
>JAFSRL010000121.1 GCA_017446125.1 Lachnospiraceae bacterium | reverse complement strand
TCTTTTTAAAGACCGGTGGATTCAGCGCGGGAATAGCAAACTATCCCGATGTGCGCACGCCCGGAGTTTTTCAGACCCGATTTGAGGTGAACGTCAAGGTCTTGCGCGACATGCGCGCAGAGGCGTTCCGGCTCGCGCGGGAGATCCTGCTGACCACGAAGTGGGACAACGAAAAGCGCTTAAAAGAAATCGTGGATGAGGTCAAGGCGCAGATGAGCGCATCACTTGCCTCGGCGGGCCACCAGACGGCGGCGCTGCGTGCCTTAAGCCATTTCTCGGAGTCCGCCGCGATCACGGAACGCTTAAGCGGAATCTCTGCGCTGCGCACCTTTGAGGGCGTGGCCAAAGACTTAGAGGAGGGACACAGCGACGGGATCATCAAGCGGCTGCAGGAGACCGCGACACTGATCTTCCAAAAGTCAGCGCTTTTGGTGGACATCACCGGAACGGAAGCGGAGTACGAAGGCGTGGAGGAAGAGGTGATCTCTTTGGCGGACGCCTTATATGAAAGCCCCGCACGGACCGGTAAGGCCGTGTTCCGGAAAAAGGAGATGAAGGAGGCCTTCAAGACCGGCGGGCAGGTGCAGTATGTCGCGCGTGCCGGCAACTTCCTGACGAAGGGGCTTCCCTACACCGGTGCGCTCAAGGTGTTGCGCGTGATCCTGGGGTACGATTATCTGTGGAACAACATCCGCGTCAAGGGCGGCGCGTACGGCTGCGGGGGCCTGTTTACGAGGACGGGCGACGCGTACGTGATGACCTACCGCGATCCGCACCTGAAAAACAGCATTGATGTGTTCGAAAAAGCGTCTGAATATTTACGAAATATCAAAATAGATGAAAGGGCGGCCCTGAAGTATGTGATCGGCGCCCTGAGCGAGACGGACATGCCGAAATCGCCCGCCGCCAAGGGGGCGTACGGGATGAGCGCATATCTGTCCCATGTCACGATGGAGCTGTTGCAAAAGGAGCGCGATGAGCTGATGGGAACCGATGAAGCGGTTGTCCATTCGCTTGCGGACTACATCGACGCCTTCCTCTCGGACGAGAGTCTTGCCGTGATCGGAAGTGCCGTTAAGGTGGAGGAAGCGGAGGGGCTCTTCGACCATGTGGAGCAGTTGATCGCGGGATGAACAGCATCGATACCTTCAGATCCGGATACGTTGCGCTCGTCGGGCGGCCAAACGTGGGCAAGTCCACGCTGATGAACCGTCTGATTGGGATGAAGGTCGCGATCACGAGCGCAAAACCGCAGACGACGAGAAACAAGATCCTCACGGTCTTTACCGATGACGAGGCGCAGATGGTCTTTCTCGACACGCCGGGCATCCATGAGGCGACGACCAAGCTCGGCGACTTTATGATGCAGGAGGCGACGAGTGTTTTGAACGACGCGGACGTGATCCTGTGGCTGGTGGAGCCGGATCCCTACATCGGGGAAAAAGAGGAACGAGTCATTCAGCTTTTGGAAAAGAGCTTAAAGCCTGTGATCCTCATCATTAATAAAGCGGATCAGGTGTCCGATGAGCGGATCGAGGTGGTGAAGGCGGCGTTCGCGGAGAAGGCGTCTTTTGCGGACGCGTACAGCGTCAGCGCCCTAAAGGGCATCGGTACCGACGCGCTCTTGACTGCGATTAAGCGGATGCTGCCCTTTGGCCCGCCCTTTTATGAGGAGGATACACTGACCGATCTTCCGGAGCGGGACATCGTTGCGGAGATCATCAGAGAGAAGGCGCTGCGCAATCTAAAGGATGAGGTGCCGCACGGGATTGCCGTGACGATCGAGCGGATGCGGGAGCGTGAGGGCCGCGACGACGGCTTAATCGACATCGAGGCGACGATCATCTGCGAAAAGGATTCCCACAAGGGCATCGTGATCGGCAAGGGCGGCAGGATGTTGAAAAAGATCGGCGCGGACGCCAGACGCGATATCGAGCGGCTCTTAGAGACGAAGGTTTTTCTGAAGATCTTTGTCAAGGTGCGCAGAGACTGGAAGGACAATCCCGCGATGTTAAACGGCTTCGGATACCGGGGCAGGTCTTAAATGAGCGAGCGGATCTTTGTGCGCGGCATCGTGCTCTTGTCGCAGACCGCGGGGGAAACGGATAAGCGCGTAACGCTCTTAACGATCGAGCAGGGCAAGGTCAATGCCTTTGCGCGCGGTGCGAGGCGAGCGACATCGTCTTTGTCCGCTGCGACGGAGCCCTTCAGCTTCGGAACCTTTTCCCTGGTGGCAGGCAAAAACTCGTACTATCTGACCGATGCGCAGATCGATAACTATTTCGAGGAGCTGCGCACGGACTTAAGCGCCGCCTGTTACGGGATGCTCTTTTTGGAGCTCGCGGACTACTATACGATAGAGAACAACGAGGACAAACCGCTCTTGAAGCTCTTGTACCAGTCGCTGCGGGCGCTGTCCGTTAAGAGCATCGATAAAAAACTGGTGCGCATCATTTATGAGCTGAAGGCGCTGATGGTGGAGGGTGAGTATCCGGGACTTGACATGGAGGAGCATGAGCTGGACCCCTCTACGGTCTACAGCGTGCACTTCATTGAAGCCGCGCCCGTGGAAAAGCTCTATACCTTTGCGGTGTCGGAGCATGTGCTGGAGGAACTCGACCGCTTTGCTTTAAGGCTGCGCAGGCGCTTCATCAACAGGCCCTTAAAGAGCCTGCAGATGCTGGAAACAGTGGAAGCGTAAGGGGAGAGTGTGGTATACTTGTATATTGATGTTTATGGCAGATGGAAATAGAAATTTCATAGGGAAGCCTTCCCTGCGGACGGCGGGGGTCGTACTCATCGCGACAGTGTTTTTGGCTTGCGCCGGATGTAAGAGTGTGCGCGGCATCGATGTCACGACGATCGTCTTCAATGAGGACGGGTCCGTGACGAGCGTTGTCGTGGAGGACTTCGAAGCGGACCACTATGATGTCGAGGAGCTCAAGGTGCAGGTCGAGGAAGAGGCCGGCGCGTACAACCTCAGGCAGGGCGAGGACCGTGTGAAGATCTCAGAGTGCAAGGCGGATAAGGGGACGGTGCGCCTTGTGATGGAGTACATGGCACCGGAGGACTACGCGGCGTTTAACCGTGTGGTGCTGCAGGTTGCGGGTAACACGGTGACGGTGTCGGAGCCCGTGCATGTGCGTACGGTGAAAAAGATTGCGTCGGTGTCTGACGGCGTGGAGATTCTTTCAGACAGGGAAGCGGGCGTGGGAGAAGATGCAGCACTGCCCGCAATGATTACAACGGAGGAATAAGAGATGAAGCGTGAAGAAAAGACAATGGACAAGATTCAGATCCTGTGCAAGAACAGGGGCTTTATTTATCCGGGCTCGGAGATCTACGGCGGCCTGGCCAATACCTGGGACTACGGGAACCTGGGCGTTGAGCTAAAGAACAACGTCAAGCGCGCCTGGTGGCAAAAGTTTGTGCAGGAGTCGCCCTACAACGTGGGTGTGGACTGCGCGATCCTGATGAACCCGCAGACCTGGGTGGCGTCCGGACATCTCGCGAGCTTTTCCGATCCGCTCATGGATTGTAAGGAATGCCATGAGCGCTTCCGCGCGGACAAGCTGATCGAGGATTATGCGAAAGAGCATGAGATCGCTTTGGAGAGCACGGTTGACGGCTGGGGCAATGACAAGATGATGGACTTCATCAAGGAGCACGGCGTGCCCTGCCCGAACTGCGGCAAGCACAACTTTACGGACATCCGCCAGTTTAACCTGATGTTCAAGACCTTCCAGGGGGTGACGGAGAATGCCAAAAACACCGTGTACCTGCGTCCCGAAACCGCGCAGGGCATCTTTGTGAACTTTAAGAACGTGCAGCGCACGTCGAGGAAGAAGCTGCCCTTTGGCATCTGCCAGGTGGGTAAGAGCTTCCGCAACGAGATCACGCCGGGCAACTTTACCTTCCGCACGCGCGAGTTTGAGCAGATGGAGCTGGAGTTTTTCTGCAAGCAGGGGACGGACCTTGAGTGGTTTGAGTACTGGCGCACCTATTGCATCGACTGGTTAAAGACCCTGGGCATGAAGGAAGAGGAGATGCGCTTACGCGATCACGATCCGGAGGAGCTTGCGTTTTACTCCCGCGCGACTACGGACATCGAGTATCTCTTCCCGTCAATCGGCTGGGGCGAGCTGTGGGGCATCGCGGACAGAACGGATTATGACTTAACGCAGCATCAGAATACCTCGGGCGAGGATCTGACCTATTTTGACGACGAGACGAGCGAGCGCTATGTGCCCTACGACATCGAGCCGTCCCTGGGGGCGGACCGTATGGTGCTGGCATTTTTGTGCGCCGCGTATGATGAGGAAGACTTAGGTGAGGGTGACATGCGCACCGTGCTGCACTTCCATCCGGCACTGGCGCCCATCAAGATCGGTGTGCTGCCGTTGTCCAAAAAGCTCGCGGAGGGCGCGGAAAAGATCTATACGCTGTTGTCCAAGACCTACATGTGCGAGTATGACGACCGCGGAAACATCGGCAAGCGCTACCGCAGGCAGGATGAGATCGGCACGCCGTACTGCGTGACCTTTGACTTTGATTCCGAAACCGACCACTGCGTGACCGTGCGCGAACGCGACACCATGCAGCAGGAACGCGTGGCAATCGAGGAACTGGATGCGTATTTTAGAGAAAAATTTACTT
>JAFSRL010000120.1 GCA_017446125.1 Lachnospiraceae bacterium | reverse complement strand
CGTGAGATGACAAAAGGGACAGGTCCAAATGTCACCATGGGATGACAAAAGGGACGGGTCCAAATGTCACCGGTTTTCCATGGTGACATTTGGACCTGTCCCTTATTGTCATCTCTTGCAAGGGGAAGGTTATCTCGTCAACACCGCCCCGCTCTTCACAAGCGCATAGACATCCTGGCCCATGATGGCGGAAGCCCTTGCGGCGTACGCAGCCTCCTCGGGCGTGCCCATCGCACGGTAGAAATCATACGAGGATTTTTTCGATCCGTCCACAGTTCTTAAGCCCTGCGCAATGTTAGAGAGCATCTCATGCGGATGGTCGTTTAACCGAAACAGCATGAAGCTGTCGATGTACGGATTGTTCTTTGCTTTTAAGTAACCAAAGACGATTGACGCGTCCTGTAAGTCCTGCCCGAAGCTGGAGGTAAATCCGATCTCCGAAAGCGAGATGCTGCGCACCGCACCGGCAGGATTTAAGAACTCCGGCTTCTGCATGTAATCCGTTAAGATGTTAATGTTCTGCATCGTGATGTAGGGAGTCGTCACGTCGTTTCTCACCCACACCTTCTGCCCCATCCATCCGTAGGGATCAAACAGCGGAGAGTTGTACGGGTGGAAGGATAACCCCCAGTCGATGTTGCCCTCCCGCCGCATATAGTAATTGAAGCGGTCAAGATAGCCCTTCGCCAAAAGGCAGCCGGGGTTCGAAAGACGTCCCCACTCCTGATCGATGGAGTTGTAAATTCTTGCGGACGCGTTTTCCGACTTGATACCGTTGTAGAAAATGCGGAAGGCCTTCACGTACGCATTGACGTTGTAGTCCAGGTCCGTGCTCGAGGTGTAGTACCACTCGGTTCTTGCGTTGACCTCGTTGCCCACGACCCAGTTGTCAATCTGACCGTGTCCGGTCGCGCCGTTGAAATACTGTCCCAGAAATGCCGCGATGGCCTTTAAGTGTGCGGTGCCCGCCGGCTCTACGGTATTGAACGCATAGCCCGGGGAAACGTGCGCGTCACGCGCCAGAGGATGCAGAAGATCCGCCGTGTGCGCTGCCTTATCATTGATTAATGTCATGGTCACGGCGATGCCCTGACCGTTGTAGAACTTCATCAGGTTCGCGTAGGACTGCATCATGAAACCGTTGAAACGGTATTCCACGCCGTCATACGGATATACGATGGTGGGAAACGCGGGATTTGTCGTCTCGCCCACAATGTCGGACATGTGCATGTTTGCGACGACCTGCTGGATTCCCAAGTCCTTTAAATCCGTCGAGTTCGCAATCTGTCCGTCCGGCAAGAGTCCCTTGATGCCCGCCGGAATGCGCGCCGCGCTGACTGCTGACGATGCCTCCGGATTGGTGATGTAGTGCTCATCGGAAACCTGTACGCTGCCGCCGCCGGACTTCGTCGCAACCAGGAACTTACGGCTTAAGTTGGAATCCGCGGTGTTCTTGTTTAACGGAAATGTAAAGGTCGCGCTTTTTCCGGCCTTCGCGGTCGCAACCACCTTACCGGTCGCACCATCCTGATACACTTCATTTGCGTACAGGTAGAAATTTCCGTCACCGCCCGGTACACTTGACGCACTCACCGTAACCACCACCTGGTCGCCCTGGATCTCGCAGGACTTGATTGTTACGGGACGGCCCGCCGCGTTAACCGTCAGCGCGCCAAACGTAAGCGTCGCAAATGCCGTCATGGCAGCCAGCAAAGTCAAAAACCGTTTCTTCATAAAACTCTCCCTCTCTCCATTTACATACAATGTTTCGTCTGTGACAGGTTCTTACATTTTATCATAAAACCGCCCATAGAAACAAACCGGCAGGTTTTCGCCTGCCGGTCGCATGTTCTTACTTGTTTTCCTGATCGGGTCCCGGGGACTGTCCCTGTACAAACCCGGTGGCCTTCTGCAGGGCACGCGCCTCTTTGGCCTTGCGCCGCTCCAGGCGCTTCTCCGACGGATGCTTGATGAAGCGGATGATGGCTCTGACGATCAGCACGATGATGAGGATGAAGACGAGG
>JAFSRL010000119.1 GCA_017446125.1 Lachnospiraceae bacterium | reverse complement strand
GACGGATTCGCTTTACGCCAAAGAGTTTGTCGCGGCCATGATGAAAAACGCTGCGGGCGGGCTCTTCAACTTCCTGCCGGCGGTCATCTTCCTCGTGGCGGTGGGTCTTGCCTTTGCCTCCGGTACGAGCTGGGGAACCTTCGGCATCCTGATCCCGATCGTTGTCTTTATCTATGAAACGAGACCTGACGCTGCGGATTCCCACACGATGATGATCATGGCGATCAGCGCCTGCATGGCGGGTGCCGTCTGCGGCGACCACTGTTCCCCGATTTCGGATACCACGATTATGTCGAGCGCGGGCGGTCAGTGCAATCACATCAATCACGTGAACACGCAGCTGCCCTATGCGCTGTCCTGCGCGGGCGTGTCCTTTGTGGCATATATCGTGGCGGGCTTTGTCAAGAACGCGGCGGTGTCCCTCATCATCGCGATGGTCTTAATGGCAGCCTTTGTCTTCATCGTGAAACAGATGACTTCGAAGGATACGGCGCAAAACGCATAAGGTTTTTTCAGGCAGGCGGATTAAGAATCCGCTTGCCTTTTTTCGCGGGGAATGGTATGATACGTTACATCGATTCATTGCGGCGCAGCATCGCGCGTTTTCACGGTTTTGGGGTTGGTACTTGACAAATCAGAACGTCTGTTTTAACATGTTCTTATGTGTTGAACAGATGTTCAAATTCCAACGGAGGATGAAGCAGTTATGGAGAGAGATGACAAATTAAAAGCATTGGACGCGGCATTATCACAGATCGAGAAGCAGTTCGGGAAGGGTGCCGTCATGAAGTTAGGGGACCCGGGTGCGGAGTTAAACATTGAGACCATCCCGACGGGTTCATTGTCCTTAGACATCGCCCTGGGACTGGGCGGTATCCCCAAGGGAAGAATCGTTGAGATTTACGGACCGGAGTCTTCCGGTAAGACAACTGTGACCTTACACATGATTGCGGAGGTACAAAAGCGCGGCGGCATCGCGGGATTCATCGATGCGGAGCACGCGTTGGACCCCGTCTATGCGAAGAACATCGGGGTCGACATCGACAACCTCTACATTTCCCAGCCGGATTCCGGCGAGCAGGCATTGGAAATCACGGAGACGATGGTGCGAAGCGGCGCGTTGGACATCGTGGTCGTGGACTCGGTCGCGGCGCTTGTCCCCAAGGCGGAAATCGACGGTGACATGGGAGACGCGCATGTGGGCTTGCAGGCGCGCTTGATGTCACAGGCGTTAAGAAAGCTCACCGCGGTCATCAGCAAGTCCAACTGCACGGTGGTCTTCATCAACCAGCTCCGTGAGAAGGTGGGCATCATGTTCGGCAATCCGGAAACGACGACCGGCGGCCGCGCGTTGAAGTTCTACTCCTCGGTACGTCTGGATGTGCGCCGGATTGAACAGATCAAGGTCTCCGGCGAAAGCGTGGGCAACCGCACACGCGTCAAGGTGGTCAAGAATAAGATTGCGCCGCCCTTCAAGGAAGCGGAGTTTGATATCATGTTCGGCAAGGGCATCTCGATGACGGGCGACATCTTAGACCTTGCCGCGGCAAACAATGTCATCATCAAGTCCGGCGCCTGGTACCAGTACGGCGATGACAAGATCGGTCAGGGCAGGGAGAACGCGAAGCTCTACCTGGAGGACCATCCGGACATCATGAAGGAAGTCGAGACGAAGGTGCGTGAGATCTACGGCCTTCCCGTTGACGGTAAGGCAGCCCCCAAAGCGGCAGCGGAAGCCTCGGAGGAAGAAGCGCCTGCAAAGAAGGGTAAGAAAGAGTGACGGTCATTGCGTTACAACCGCTGGATAAGAAACGTACGAAGGTCTGCCTCGACAATGAGGAGACCTTCGTCCTCTATCAAAAGGAATTGCGGGAGTTTCATATTGAACAGGATGCGGAGCTGCCCGGGGAGGTATACCATGAGATCATGCGGGAGCTTCTCCCCAAGCGGGCACGCTTAAGGGCGATGCACTTACTCGAGGTGCGTCCGTATACGGAGTACAAGCTCAGGGAGAAGCTGCGTGACGGGCACTATCCGGCAGCCATTATTGAGGACGCGATCGAGTACGTGAAGTCCTACGGCTACGTCGACGATTTCAGGTACGCGCTCGACTACGCAACCTATCACACGCAGGACAGGCCAAAGGGACGCATCCGAGGCGACCTCATCGCGAAGGGAATTGCGAAGGACGTTGTGGAGGAGGCACTCGAAACGGCGTATGAGGAAAGTCTTTCACATGAGGAGCAGGAATCGCCGGAGCGCCTTCTCATTCAAAAAGAGTTCAGAAAAAAGCGCTTTGAACCGGACACCGCCGGCTACGAGGAAAAACAGAAGATGAGGGCGTATCTGTACCGCAAGGGGTTTTCGACGGATGTGATTGCGGAGATGGTGGATTGATGGACGCCCTGCTTCAATAATCAATGATATATCAACGCGCGCAATCATTTTCGCTCATGATACGCCAAGCACTGCGATGAGCCCGAAGCGCGCCTCGTTTCGGACAGGGGAGGACTCACGAGGCGCCGGTCTCATCTCGTGGCGTATAAATCGCGAAACCCGATTGCGCGCGTTTATAGCATGATAATAAGATATTCGGAGTATGTTGGGTTTGACGAATGGTGATAATATATGAAAGCGCGTATATGTTTGATGCTTATTTTGCTTATTTTTGTAAGTTTGGTTTTGTTCAAGAATTGGGAGAGAAGTCATATTGGTAAATGGGCAATTAAGACGGATGATTTCAGTGAGTTTGAGGACTATATAATTGTTCGAGAAACATATCATACAGGAACGGGCTGGGAGATTATTGGTGATAATAACGGCTACTACGCTTCTGGTGAAATACAAGATATAATCATTTCTCCGAGATTGCCGGGAGGAAGATATCCGGAACCTCAGAATACGTTCTTGTGTATCGTCAATCATGAGGGAAAAAGATTGCATGAAGCATCAAGAACTGCGTACGATTGTTATGATATTATTGAATGGTATCCGATTTATCCTGTAAGAAGAACAGTGACGTTATTACCGGAATTCTTCTATGATAAGCGGTTCTTACGTGAAGATGAACTGGTATCATACTGAGGAATGGTGTTTACTACAGTCTGCATCATTCATTGACGCGCGCAATCGTTTTCGCTCATGATACGCCAAACATTGCGAT
>JAFSRL010000118.1 GCA_017446125.1 Lachnospiraceae bacterium | reverse complement strand
GCAAAGGCGCTTTTTGCGATGCTGTTAGTCGGGATGTTTAAGGTCTTTGCAAAGCTCTCCAAAAAGGAACCGCAGCCGGAGGAGCAGGCTTCATTTACAACAATGTTCGTGATGATGCCGTCCTCGAGCCAGATCGCCTTCATGTCCTGTCCGCCGATGTCGAGCAGGAAGGTCGGGTTGTCGACATATCGGCCTGCGGCCAAAGCGTGCGCCACTGTTTCCACGATGTGCGTCTCCGTGCGGAAGGCCTTCGAGAAGAGGAACTCGCCGTAGCCGGTTGAAGCGGCGCTTAAGATCTCAAGTGTCGCGCCGGCCTGTTCGTATTTATCGTAGATGGATAGAAGTGCCTCTCGCGCGATGTCGAGGGGCGAGCCCTCGTTGTGGGCGTAAAAGGAATCGATGAGCTCCTCGCGTTCATTTAACAGGACGAGCTTGGTCGTCGTGGAGCCGGAGTCGATGCCGAGGTAGGCGCGGATCGTTTCGCCGGCCTTCGGATGATAGACGGGCGGTTCCTCCTTGGGGTGGCGCTTGGCGAACAGCACCTTGTCCGTTGCGGAGGTAAAGTAGCGCTCGCCCACTTCCTCCGCGCCGGTGTCATCGCTTAACGCGGAAAGATCCTTTAAGAGGGAAGCGACGGTCACACCCGCCTTGTCCGCGTGCAGGGTGTCAAGGCTTAGGGCCGCGCCGTAGGCGACCATCATCTCGGGACGTTCGGGGACTAAGATGTCTTCCTCCGATAAATGCAGGCGCTCCGCAAAGACTTCGATGAGACGCGGGTGGAAGGTTAAGGGTCCGCCCTCAAAGGCGACGGGCGGCCGGATCGTCAGTCCCTGGGAGAGACCGCCGATGGTCTGCTTCGCGATCGCATGATAGCTCGAGAGGGCGATGTCCTCTTTTTTCACGCCCTGGTTTAAGAGGGCCTGGATATCGGTCTTGGCAAAAACGCCGCAGCGCCCACTGATGTCATAGACGCTCGTGCCCTCCTCCGCCATCTGCTTCATCTCGGGCGGCGTAACACCGAGGACCGCCGCGACCTCATCGATGAAGGCACCGGTCCCGCCCGCGCAGGAACCGTTCATGCGCATGTCGTAGACTTCCGGTTCGTGATCCTTGTTGTCCTTGAAAAAGATGATCTTGGCATCCTGCCCGCCCAGTTCAATGGCGGTGCCGACGCGTGTATAGAAGTGCTTTAAGGCTTCGGCATTGGCGACCACTTCCTGTGTGAAGGGAAGCTGTAGGCGCTCCGCGATCGTGCGGGACCCCGAACCCGTAAAGCAGATGCGCACGGGGTCCGTGCCGCAGATCTCACGGACTTCCTCCAAGAGGCGGATGACGCTTTCGCGCTGTCTCGCGGAGTGCCGGATGTAGTTTTGATAGAGAACGTTGTCTTTCTTCATCACCACGATCTTGGTCGTGGTGGAGCCGATGTCAATGCCGATGTTCACGGTGCAAAACCTTTCTTATGATAAAACGCAAGCTGATAAGTATTTTACCAAAACTTTCGGTTTTGCTCAATGTTTTTGCTCAGACGGCACGGGTGCTTTAATACCCCAGCTCCGCGGTCCAGTACCAGTTTCCGTCGCCGCCCTGTCTGGCCGCGAATCCGACCGTGCGGAAGGCTCCTTGCAGCAGCAGTGCCGCATGGGCCGGGGAGTTCATCCATAGCGAAACAATATTGTGCGCGCCGTTCTCGGTGCAGGAATATCCCATGGCGAGCGTCTCGCCGTACATGCGGTAGTAGTCGACGTAGTACCAGGGCGTGCCGTCCGGACGCGTGTGGCTGAAATAGGTGGTGATCTCCTGAGCGCGGACCTGCGCGTCATAGGTCAGTGTGTCGTCCGGGGACAGGGCGCTGAGACCATAGGATGCGCGGATGGCGTTGATATCTTGTAACAAAATTGTTTCAATGGAAACGGCTTCTGATGCTTGGACTTGCTTGCTGCAGATGCCTGACATCAGGAAAATACAAAGAATAGCAAAACAAATCCTTCTAATATTCTGACTTCTCATGACAAACCCTCCAAAATGACAATCAACAACCCTCTTGTCTGTCATTTTATCTATCAATAGTTAGAAACAAATTAGAAACTAAATGTAATAGTTTTTTATTTTACTGTAACATTTATGTAATATTTTGGCAAGCTGTTTTATGATATACTTTTTCTATGTTGTTTCAGTCACTGGAGTTCATCTGCATATTCCTGCCGGTGGTCATCGCGGGCTATTTCCTTTTGTGCCGCGGTTTTCCGCACCGTGCGTCCCTGCACCGGCTGTGGCTGACCGGGGCTTCGCTTGTTTTCTACGGCTGTTTTCACCTGCTGTTTCCCGTGTTACTTTTGGTGAGCGGAGCATTAACTTATGAGAT